>CAZBNS010000052.1:0-13056 GCA_964493475.1 uncultured Rhizobiaceae bacterium
AAAAGTCATCACTTTAAATAATAAAAGTGAGGGTTTATTTTACTATGGATTTTGTTCCAAATGATGTGAGGATGTACATTAAAAAAAATATACTTGACTATTTTTTGTATAATATTATCATTATATATGGCTATTAATTATTAACAACTTTGGGTATATAGTGAATAGTTTAGTTCAAACCGGTAATTTAACAGAAAATAGTTTGTTTAGGTATATTATTGAAATAAATAAGATACCGATGCTGACTGAGGAGGAGGAGCTATTTCATGCTAAGGAAAAAGACAAGGGCGATCTAAATTCGGCTAAGATTTTGGTGTCTAGTCATTTGAGACTTGTGGTTAAAATAGCTAATCAATATAAGAATTATGGCTTGCCGATGATGGATTTAATATCGGAAGGAAATTTGGGATTGATGAGGGCTGTAAGGACTTTTGATTATAGCAAGGGTTATAAATTGGCTACTTATTCAATGTGGTGGATTAAGGCTTTTATTCAAGAATATATTTTAAAGAGCTGGTCTATTGTAAAAATTGGAACGAGCATAACTCAAAAGAAATTATTTTTTAATTTGAAGAAAGTTAAAAACCATATTTTATCCTATACTAATAGGAGATATTTAAATAATGATGATGTGAAAGAGATTTCAAATATGCTAAATGTCTCGGCTCAGGACATTATAAATATGGATTGCAGAAGCAAGGGCGATATTTTCTTGAATAAGAAAATAAAGACAGATGAAGATGAAACGGAAATTATGGATTTAATTCCTGCTAAACAGCCATTACAAGACGTTGTTATTGATAATAAAAGGGCAAATGAAAAGAATGCTGAGTTATTAAAAAATTCTTTAAGTATTTTGAATGAAAGAGAACTGGAGATTATTAAGTTAAGAAAATTAACGGAAAATCCAATGACGTTGGCTGAGGTTAGCAAAAAATGCAATATTTCTGGCGAAAGAGTGAGACAGATTGAGGCTAAGGCTATTGAGAAGATGAAAAAATATATAAAAGATACGGTTAAATAAGGATTAATGTTGGTTTGAGAGGCTATAAAATAACTCACACAATGGAGCCGCAAATCAGTTTGCAACAAGAAAAATATCTAAAAGACAAAAGGTAGGTACATAACACCAACAAAATATAGCCACTTACCACAGCTCATCAATTAACAGTTAAATAACCAAAACACCTTTATTTATAAAAACTTTTAATAACATCATCCAAAAGCTCGCCATTTAACATAGCATTAGTATTGCTAGTCTCATATCCCGTTCTTAAATCTTTTACCAATTTATATGGGTGAAGCACATAATTTCTAACTTGGCTGCCCCAACCATTATCGCCTTTTGCTAAGCTATTTTGATTTTTTTCGTCTTCTCGTTTTTTTAATTCAACTTGATAAAGTTTTGATTTCAACATTTTCATAGCTTCTTCTTTATTTTGGTGTTGAGATCTCTGTTCTTGGCATTCAACAACAATTCCTGTCGGAACATGCAAAATTCTAACTGCGCTGTCTGTTTTATTGATATGCTGTCCGCCGGCGCCGCTTGCCCTGCAGGCTTCAATTTGTAAATCTTTTTCAAGAATTTCTATATTAATTTTGTCGTCAACTACAGGGTATACATCAACAGAAGTAAAGCTTGTTTGTCTTTTTCCTGCGGAATTAAAAGGCGATTGTCTAACTAGCCTATGAATTCCTTTTTCATTTTTTAATAAGCCGTAAGCATTTTTAGTTTTAACTTTTATGGTTGCGGATTTAATGCCCGCTACATCATCTCTGTTAATTTCAATAATTTCATATTTAATTTTCTTCTTATCACACCATTTTATATACATATTTAACAGCATTTCCGAAAAATCACATGCATCAACTCCGCCAACACCAGTATTTATTTCAATAAAACAGTCATTTCCATCAGCTTCTCCGCTAAACAGATTTTCAATTCTAAATTCCTCAAAATCATTCTGCAAATTCTGCAAGTCCTTTAGAATTTCATTAAAAACCTCTTGATTATTTTCTTCTTTTGCTATTTCATACAATAGTTCACAATCACTAAGCCTTTTCTGCAAATCCTTGAATTTATTCAAAGTATATTCAACAGAACTTTTATTTTTTAGTATTTCCTCTGCTTTTTCCTTATTTTGCCAAATATTTTCGTTATTAGCCTGCTGCTCTAAATCATTAAATTGATTTTGTAGTTTATCATAGTCAAAGAAACCCCCGAAGTGAATTCAAGCCTTCATTTACATTTTTTATCAAATTATCAATTTCTAACATAATGCCTCGCAAATATTTTTTGGTATTCTAATTGGCTTAAAATCTTTATTCAAACAAACCAGTTCAACTTGAATTTGAGCGATATTTTCTTCGTTTTCATTAAAAATATTTTGATTCATTTTTATAATAAGTCCAGAATTTTCAACAATTTGTGTTTTTATAGTTAATAAATCATCAAGTTTTGCTGGTTTTTTATAATCAATTTTTAAAAACTTAACCACAAAAGTAATTCCAAGATCCAATTTAAGTTTTGTTTGTATTATGCCTTTCTCTCTCAGTAATTCAGTTCTAGCTTTCTCGCAAAAATCCAAATATTTTGAATGATACACAACTCCGCCAGCGTCTGTATCTGCATAATATACTCTAGTTATAAATTCAAAAATTTTATTCATTTTTATAATAAATATTCAATAAAAGTCTATGAATTAAGTTTTAAAAATCAAATATTTAAAGTTTGCTTTTTTTAAAATAAATAATATTTTAGGCTTATATTAATGGGAAAAAATATGAAAATAGTTCAAGATATTGGAAAAAAAGCTATAGAAAACATTAGGGGATTAGGTGTCGTTTCCATATTCTATTACAAAGTTGTAAAATATACTCTTACTCCAAAATGGCATTTTTCATTGATTTGGCAGCAACTGATTAAAATTGGATTTTTATCATTGCCAGTAGTTGGCATGACAGCAATTTTTACAGGTGGTGCTTTGGCATTGCAGATATTCGTTGGAGCTTCACGATATTCAGTTTCAGATACTGTTCCAAACATCGTAGTATTAGGAATTACCAGAGAACTAGGTCCCGTTCTTACTGCTTTAATGGTTGCGGGAAGAATTAGTTCAGCTATTGCGGCGGAACTAGGAACCATGAGAGTAACAGAACAAATAGACGCTTTAACGACCTTATCGATAAATCCATATAGATATTTAGTTGCTCCAAGAGTTATCGCTGCATTAATTTCATTGCCGATTTTAACTCTTATTTCTGATGTAATTGGCGTTTTTGGCGGTTATATTACAAGCGTTGCAAGCTTAGATTTCAACGGTGCTTCATATATCATTAAAACTTTAGACTTTTTGCAGCCCGAAGATGTTATTTCTGGACTTATTAAATCTGCAGTTTTTGGATTTATAATAGCCAGCACAGGCTGTTATTACGGATATAATTCTGGAAAAGGCGCTGAAGGTGTTGGAAAAGCGACAACGAATGCTGTTGTTATAGCGTCAATTTTGATATTATTATTCAACTACTTAATGACTCAATTGTTTTTTGTATAAAATTTATAGTTTTTCCACTCTTATTTTGTTTTAATGTAAAACAGTTATGCGGTTTGAGAGTTTTAATAAAAGCCAAATTTATAAATTAATTATTACATTTATAATTATTAGACCTGCTGCATAAATAATTTTTTACATTTAAAGTAATTTTCCTTGTTTTTTTTGTTATTATTTGTAAATTTTAAAAGGCTAACTTTAAATTAAAGATGAAGAATAAATATAATGCCTTTACTCTTATTGAATTATCTATTGTTTTAGTAATATCAAGTATGCTTTTAATGCTATCTTTTGGCGGCGGACAGTATTTTTTAGAACAAAATCATATAAGGGCTACACGTATAAAATTAGAAACAATTCAAAATGCTTTAGACGCATATTTGATTCAAAATAGAAAGTTGCCATGTCCTGCTAGCTTATCTTCTTTAAATGGTGAAGAGTTATCTTCTTGCGTCTCCTCTTCTGATGGAGTATTTGTCAATAGCGGCGTTGCTAGAGGCTGGGTTCCTTATAAGGAATTGAATTTGACGCCCGATATAGCTTATGATTCTTGGGGTAGCAAAATAACTTACAGTGTTAGTGTTTATGCTACTGGCAATTTTATGAAAATGGAAGATAATTTTAATGGAATAATTATCTATGACAACACAACATTAAACCTTATAACTGAAAAAGCTGTTTATTCTATCAATTCTCATGGAAAAAATAAATTAGGAGCATATAATAGTGCTGGTCATCCTATTTCTACTGCTGGTATTTCTATTTCTGAAAATGTAAATGTTCCATCTTCAAGTAATTTGAGCAATGAGTTTGTATATTTTAGTAATTATAATAATGCTGATGATATAGGAAGATATAAAACAAGAATGCAAATGATTATAAGTGGAAATATTGAAAATATAAGCTGCCATATTTCTGGACCAATTATTGATAATTTATTAGATGATGCCAGTATAACTGATATATCAGAATCAAATTTTACACTACCACCAGATAATTTTTTAAAATATGGCGAAAGCTTAATTAGCGAAGATAACAATTATAAAATAAAATGTTTTAAGTATGGCAGATTAGGTGTGTCGTTTAATGAGTGATTATTTTTATTAATTTTTTTTATATATTTATGATTAATTTTTTTTCAAAGCTATTATTCAAACTACGAAATACTTCGTTCTTTAAAAAAGTTAATTTAGGCCAATTCTTTTGGAATAAAAAATTTAAAAAGAAATTAAGAATAGGATTTACATTACTTGAAATGAGTATCACCATACTAATACTTAGCATAATATTGATTGGCACTATAAGTTTTCAAGTTTTTACTGATGAGAAATCAAAAGAAAATATAACAATTGATAAAATAAGAAGAATTGAGCTTGCTATTAGAGAGTATTCTCTTAAAAATGAAAAATTGCCATGCCCTGCAAATATTACTTTGGCAGAAACAAGTAGTTCTTATGGCGAAGAATTAAGATCTGACGGGGAATGCTGGGTTTCCGATTCCAAATTTTCCAGCAATAATTTAATTTATGGCAGTGTTCCAACGAAAACATTAGGTTTAACTAATGATTATGCAGTTGACGCTTGGAATAATAAAATTTCATATGTTATAAGTAAAGGATATGGTGATAATAAAATTCATCTGGCTGGAGATAGTCAAACTTTAAGAATTGAAAATGTTTCTGCGGCTGAGGTAGCAAATAACGCTGTATATGTATTAGTCAGCGGAGGAAAAAATAAAAATGGTGTTTTTAGGGAAAGCGGAACTCAAGCAGAGAATAACCTAGGATTAACCGACAGCAAAAATGCTTTTTCAGATGGTTTTAGCCAAATTTTTGTAAAAGATATTAATACAAACTCTTTTGATGATATAGTAGTATTTAAAACTAAAGACGCTCTTGTATTTAAAGAAGATCTAGAAACTTTGCCATGCACTTTAAAAGATTTAAGAGAATTGGATTCCGATTGGGATTACACTTCACATGATTCTTGCGATATTAATGGAATTTGTAAACAAGGCACTATTATCACATCTTCAGAAGATTGTCCTGATGGTAAAATTTCAAAAAACCCAAAAGCAGTTATGACATCATATAGACCAGTCAGAAAATGCTTAAAATACGGGCAATGGAGCGATATTATCTTTCCGTGTATTGATGGGTGTGGCGAATCTAATATTGGAAGTATAGAAACAGGTATATTATTTGAAGGTTTAGATAATTATATTAATATAAATTATTTAAAAAGAGGCAAATTTGGAGAAGAGATTACATTGGAATGTATTGGTAGAATTGGCTACATAAAGCTAAGATGCGAAGAAGGTTCATGGAAGTATGTTGATGGTGATTGCTATGAAAAAGATTTAGTTATTACCGTATGTAAAAATAACGAATTAAATTCAAATTCAAAGAATTTTATCTTTACAGGTACTACGGGAACTACTGCAATAGGCGGAGTTGTCAGCAATGGAAGCTGCAATACTGGTTATATGCTTGAGGGTAGTCCTATAATGGCGACTTGCCAGCTAGACGGAACTTGGAGTTTCAGCGGCGGTTCTTGTATTGCCATAACATGTCAAAATAATCAGTTAAATTCAAATCCTAATAATTTTACTTTTACAGATATTACAGGAGTTGCTGTATTAGGCGGAGTTGTTAATGGAGCTTGTAGCACTGGCTATGTACTTCAGGGTGGCGGCACTACTCCAACAGCTACTTGTCAAGCAGATGGAACTTGGAGCTTTGGTGGCGGACCTTGTGTTGCTATAGTATGTCAAAATAGTCAATTAAATCCAAATCCTAAAAATTTTATATTTAGCAATACTACAGGAACCACTGCGGTGGGTGGAGTTGTTAGCAATGGAAATTGCAATACTGGATATATGCTTGATGGCTCTCCTATAACGGCAACTTGTCAAGCAGATGGGACTTGGAGCTTTGGTGGCGGTTCTTGTGTAAGTACTTGCGACAAATCAATATTGAATTCAAATCCTAATAATTTTACTTTTACAGATATTACAGGAGTTGCTGTATTAGGTGGAATTGTTAATGGCGTTTGTAGCACTGGCTACACACTTCAAAGCGGCGGCACTACTCCAACAGCTACTTGTCAACCAGATGGAACTTGGCTTTTTAGCGGTGGTCCTTGTATTTCTGCTGTTGTATGCCAGAATAATCAATTAAACTCAAACCCAAACTATTTTACCTTTACGGGTATTACTGGAACTACTGCGATAGGCGGAATTGCTAATGGTGCTTGTAGCACTGGCTATGTACTTCATGGTAGTGGTACTACTCCAAGAGCTACCTGCCAAAGCAATGGAACTTGGAGCTTTAGCGGTGGACCTTGTGTTCCTCCAGGCGGCGCCTGCAGCAATAGCATTATAAATAATAATACTGTGCATTTTGTATTTCCTGGTTTAAGTCCAACTGGAAATACTCCAAATGGAACCGTAATACATCAAGGAGAATGCTCATCTAGCTACAATGTTCAGTATCAAGGAGATTATGATTTAAGGGCGACATGTAATAATGGAATTTGGAATTATAACGGTGGTCCATGCTTGCCAAGTTGTCAAAACAGCACTTTAAATAGTAATGAAGATCATTTTTATTTTGAAAACACAACTGGCACAACTGCTGTGGGATTTTCACAATACACAAGTTATTGCGAGACTGGTTATAATATAGACGGTGGAAGTTGGAATATAATGGCAACTTGTCAAACAGATGGAACTTGGAGTTTTACTGGAGGGCCTTGCCTTGCAAGTTGTCTCAATTCTCAATTAGCAAATAATCCAAACCATTATGCTTTCTCATATTCAGGAGATTATACAGGTTCCGGAGTTACTCTATGGGGTAATTGTGCGCCCGGATATGAGCGTATATCTGGTCCTTGGGCATTTAATGCAATTTGTAGCAAGGGAGTTTGGACTTTTAGTGGTGGAGTTTGTGGACCGCAATAAACAAGATATGATTTGTTAAATGTGGCTTGCTGATTTTTAATGTTTTTTATGCCAAAGAGGAAGAGAATTGGTTTTTGCATATTAATTTGTTTATGTATTTTCTTTATTAATATTGCTTTAGTAGGCAACATAATTTGCAAAAAATAAAATATTAATAAACTTATATAATAAAAATATTTCCTCTTAGAAGAGGAAATTATTGAAATACTATTTTAATTTTTTAACAAATACCACCATAAGAAGCAATGGCGCGAGTGAAGGGACTTGAACCCTCGGCCTTCTGCGTGACAGGCAGACGCTCTAACCAGCTGAGCTACACCCGCTGCTCCATGGTGGGTGCTATAGGATTCGAACCTATGACCCCCTGCTTGTAAGGCAGATGCTCTAACCAACTGAGCTAAGCACCCATGCTTATAGATTATAATAAGTGATATTTTAAATTGCAAGGAAAAAATAAAATTTATGATGATTATATATTTGTAAACTTTTTGGTATAATTATAAATAGCTTCGGACATTTGACTTCGTCAGAGTTTTGCCAAATCAAAACAAGGACTAGGGAATGTATGCGCTTGCATAATATTGCCAGCGAAATGAAAATTAAACAATATAACTCTGTTAATTATTTAATTTTATTTGTCAAATTAATTTAGTTGTATAAAATTTGGAAATATATCAAATATAAAATAATGCAAAAAATATTTTTACGGCCGCATCATATAAATTGTATTTTTTTCTTTGAGGGAAAAGGCTATAGTAGCGAGTTTGTAGATAATATGAAAAATATAATTTCTAATCTTGATAAAAATATTATTCAGTTTCAAACTAGTTGTGATTGTTTATGTTTAAAGTGTCCAAGGAAAATTAATAATTTATGTGAAAATGAGGAGCATATACAGCTGCTGGATAAACTAACACTTGAAAATTATAATTTGGATTTGAATAGGGAGTATGTTTTTCAAACAATAATTAATTCTTTTTATAAAAATTTTGATGTTGATAAGTTTGAAAAGATTTGCGGTTCGTGTGAATGGTATAAAAATGGAACTTGTTCTGTTAAAAAAATAGAAGAAAATAAGAAAAAATTTTTGTGCAGTGTTGATTAAGCGGTTTATTTAACTGTTTGCTATATACTTTTTGATTAGAACAAAGATATTGCTAACTTCAACAGATTTTATTTGAACTGGTAAGTTCTATAAACTCGTTTTTATTTTAATCCGTATTCCTGGAGTAGCTCTTCTGTTTCATTTTTTAAGAATTCAACTTTTACTTTTGTTGTGCCTTGTTCGTGAAAATCTAATTTTTTTGCAACCTTTTTTGATACGTCTATAATTCTATTTTTAACAAATGGTCCTCGATCATTAACTCTCACTTTTGTACTTTTTCCATTTTCTAAGTTTGTAATTTTAACAATACATGGCATAGGTAAAGTAGTATGCGCTGCGGTATAATCATTCATATTATAAATTTCACCATTGGCTGTCTTTCTATCGTGAAATTCTCCTCCATACCAAGATGCCATACCAATTTCTTTGTAATTTGGCTGCTCTCTTGGGTAATATGTCTGTCCTAAAATAGTATATGGGTTTCCAACTTTGTAAATTCCAGTGTATTTTCCATTTTTGATTGGTTTTTTGGCTTTCACAGAAGCGAATTCTTGTTCTTCTCGATTTCTTTTTTCAAGTTTAAATTTTAATGTTCCTTCAAGTGAGCTGGGGGCAAATCTTCTTAACTTATATTCTATATCATCAGCATTCGCATTTAAAATATTCAAATTAACAAATAAAATAGATATAAGTAATAAATTATATATTTTCATATTGTCTTATTATTTTTGTTGAATATTTTATCCAAATGCTGTCTTTAAAATTGTCATTCAGCAATTTATAATATTGTATAGCTTCAAATTTTATGTTTAAAATATTGTTGATTTCAATTAATCTGTATAAGGCTTCCGGGACATACTGCGATTTAGGGTATTGATTTAATATATTAATGTAATGGTTGGCTGCTCCAATATAATTTTTTCTTTTTAAATAAAAGTTGGCTATATTTAACTCGTTTCCAGATAAATATGTCTCAACTTTTTCCAATCTAAGTTGACTATCTTCAATATATTTGCTATTTGGATATTTATAGAGTAATTCCTTAAAGGTACTATGTGCATTTTCCAATAAATCTCTAGCTTTACTTGATGATTTTATCCTATCGTAATAATTTAAACCTTTTAAATAATACATATAAGATAAGTTTTCATTTATAGGATTGGTTTGCATAAAATAGTTTATAACTCTGATTGAATCCTCATAGTCATGTGCCTTATAATAAGAATAAGAAGCCATAATTAAACCATTTACGGCGTCTTTTGTGAAAGGTTGGTCATCTTCAATTTTTTCAAATTTTTCAGCCGCAACAGTATAATCGCCAATTTTTAAACTTTTCATGGCATCATCATAAGCGCTCAGTTTTTGCGTTGTTTTACAAGAACTAAGCAATATCAAAATCAAAAACAAACTAAAAAAATTTTTCATTTTTGTTTTATTTTTTAACACTTGCCTTTTTTACAATTTTTTCTTCCGCTTTTTTATTCTCAACTTCTTCATGTATTGGATTAACCGTTTCCGATATAACTTCAATTTCTACGCCATTTGCAATTTCCAAAATCAAACTTTTCTCTTTAACTTTCAAAACTTTCGCAAAAACACCGCCAGCTGTTATAACTTTATCATTTGGCTTTAATGCGCTAACTTCTCTTTGATGTTGCTGTTGTTTTTTTTGTTGAGGTCTTATTAGCAAAAAATAAAAAATTGCAACAAAAATCAATAAAGGAACGAGGCTTCCAATAAAATTTTGAAAATTTGGTGCTTCAGTAGCTGTTTCAGCAAGAGCTTGGTTTATAAAAAACATAAATTGTAATATTATTATTATCATATTGGTTAATAATATATCATTTCTTTTTTAAATCAAGAATTTTGAGAATAGTTATTGCAGAATTGTTATTTTTGTATTTTGTTTCATTAATAATTTATTATTGAATAATTTAATATTTAATTTATTATTGAATTAGATAAAATGAAAAATATATGATTGGAAAATTAAGAGGAAAAATAGATTCAATATTTGAAGATTACTTAATACTTGATGTTAACGGTGTTGGATATAGAGTTTCTTGCTCCTCAAAAACATTATCTTCAATTGAAGTTGGAGCAGAAATATCTTTAGTAATTCAAACAATAGTTAGAGAAGACGCTATTATATTATTCGGTTTCTTATCAAATAATGAAAAAAATTGGTTTGAAACACTTTGCAAGGTAAATGGAATTGGCTCAAAAGTGGCTCTTAAAATTATGGGAACTCTAACCACTCAGGAAATCTTAACAGCAATAGATTCAGAAGACGCAAAAATGTTTTGTAGAGCTCCAGGCATAGGACAAAAAATTGCATCAAGAATTATTGTTGAATTAAAAGATATTAGAAAAAACATGGAAATTGTAGAAAATACCATTTCTACTTCAATAAAGTCTGCAAATGCAAGTATTAAACACGATAACAGAATGCAAGATGCTTTATCAGCTTTAGAAAATTTAGGTTATCAAAAAAATGTTGCATATAATATTATTGTGAGTATTTTAAAAGATAGGGAAGACATAGTTATAGAGAGCTTGATTACAGAGGCTTTAAAGAAAATTAACAATTTTTGAGGTAAATATGAATAGAGATCTTGTTAAATTTATGGACACCGAAAACAGCATGAAAAGAGCGGGGGATTTGAGAACAAACGAAGTAAATTTAAAAGATGTTGCTATTTATAACATAAGAAAAAATGATAATGGATTATATTTTAATCTAAAAATCATCGGGACAGATGAGAAAAATATTACAGACTTATTTATTCCATCAAAATTCTATCAACAAGCAGCCCCTTATATTCAAAAAAGAGGATTGATTGTAATAAGTAAAGCAAAGCTTGTCGAATATTTTTTAATATATCCAGCAGCAGTTGGCAGCCTGGTTTTAATAATTTCAACATTTTTTAGATATTTGCCAACAATAAAAAGCCTATTTAACATTACAGGATTTTAATAGACTTTTTGTATAAATAATTTATAATTTTTACAGACATAGATAATTTGACATGCTTATTTTAGACAACAATTTTCTACAAGAATATTTACAGGGGATTCAATGAATATAGTTAAAGACGTAGAAAAAACTGATAATGATACTATTGAAACCTCATTAAGACCGCTATATTTAAGTGAATTTACTGGGCAAACAGCCATAAAAGATAACTTAAAAGTATTCATAGAGTCAGCAAAAATGAGAAAAGACACTTTGGATCACACGCTTTTTTATGGACCTCCAGGACTTGGAAAAACTACATTATCCCACATAATAGCACATGAAATGGGAGTTGGATTTAAAGGAACCTCAGGACCAATAATAACAAAAGCTGGAGATTTAGCTGCCATATTAACAAACTTACAGCCAAACGATGTCCTTTTCATAGATGAAATTCATAGGCTTCATAGCTCAGTAGAAGAAGTTTTATATTCGGCAATGGAAGACTTCAAACTTGACATAATTATAGGTGAAGGCCCCGCAGCCAGAACAATCAAAATTGACTTGCCTAAATTTACTTTAATTGGCGCAACTACAAGATTAGGACTATTATCAAACCCATTAAGAGATAGATTTGGAATTCCTTTAAAATTAAATTTTTATACGCACGAAGAACTACAAAAAATTATAGAAAGAGATTGCATGCTCTTAAAAACAAAAATTTCAAAAGAAGGAAGTTTTGAAATCGCAAAAAGATCCAGAGGAACACCAAGAATAGCAATTAGACTTTTAAAAAGAGTTAGAGATTTCGCTATTGTTGCAAAAAAATCCGAAATAGACCTAGAAATAGTCAAATTAGGACTAGAAAGATTAAATGTTGACAATATAGGCCTAGACAGTTCCGATACAAAATATTTAAAGTTTATAATAGAGAATTATAATGGCGGACCAGTAGGCATTGACACAATATCTGCAGGATTATCAGAAGAGCGGGATTCAATAGAAGACACAATAGAGCCATTTCTAATTCAACAGGGTTTTATAAATAAAACTCCAAGGGGGAGAATAATTACTCAAAAAGCTTATAGGCATTTAGGTGTCGAATTTAGCCAAAATAATAATGATTTATTATGATATAAAATGTTTAAATAAAGGCTTGCTGCATATAAAAGCATTGCCAAATTTAATATATATTCCTTCAGGCACTAATTGTAGTAGCTCCTCCCCTGCAGCCTTGTCATTACCAGGCTAGATTTCAAGACAAAAGTGTTGACAAAAGCACGGAGTTCCCCTCAGCTCTGTCATTACCATGCCAAATTTTGAGACAAAGTTGTTGACAAAAGCACGGAGTTCCCCCACTCAGCTCTGTCATTACCAGGCTAGATTTTGTTAACGAGCGAAGCCCTCCGCAGTGCTGTCATTACCATGCTAGACTTACCATCTAGCAACTCAATAACTCTCAATTCTGTCATAGTCCTGTCAT
>CAZBNS010000053.1:0-12959 GCA_964493475.1 uncultured Rhizobiaceae bacterium
AAACGAAATTAGAAAATCCTCATACGGAATCCAGGAAATAGTAAAACAATAAAAAATCTTTATTTTGTCGTCTTTTTTCCTGGATTACACAGGTCAAGATTTTGTAAACTCGCTTCGCTCGTTAACAAAATCTAGCCTGGTAATGACAAGACTGCGGAGGACTTAGTTTATTAACAAAATCTACGTGGTAATAACAGACTTGCAACAACAGACTTGAAAATAATAACGGAGCTGGCTGCTTATAATAACATAAAAAGTTTCAAAGCGTAAATATCAAATTATCAATAACATCATAATAAGTATAATAATAGTTGTATATGAGTAATCAACACACTTCAAAGATTACTTTTATATAAATATTTAATTATAATATATTTATATAATTCTTTAGTTGATTAATATTTTTTTAATTTTAATATAGAATTATATTCAATAAAAAATAAATAAAATGAAAAAATTATTTGCAATATTACTTGTAGCAACAGTTTTATCTTCTTGTGCTTTATCACCAACTAAAGTTGGCAGCACTGCTCTAGTATCAAACGTTAACTATACTGATAGTGTAGTAGAAATAAATAACATAAACTTTTCTACAGGAACAAAAGAAGGAAAAGCTTGTGGAAAGAATGTTTTGTGGTTATTTGCCAGCGGAGATATGAGTGTAGAAACAGCTAAAAAGAATGGTAAAATTACTAACATAACATCTATTACAACAGAAGTTAATAATATGCTTGTAATGTCTGAACTTTGCACAGTTGTTAGAGGAAACTAATTTATTAATTTATTTAGTTAATAAATGCTCCATCAGTTTAACTGGTGGAGTTTTTGTATGTGAATTTTAGTTTAGTTTGTGAGCCTTTAAAATTATTTAATTTGGATTTTGCTTTTCTTCGTCAATTGAAGTTTATAGCTCCAATTTATCCTTAAAACTTTCTCTTTCTGGAATTATAGCTCTCCTTTGTCGCTCCGCAATATTTTCTCTTTCAGCATTGTCATTGCGGTGTTAGTTTTGTTAATGAAATGAGCCTTTAGGCGAAATTGAATTTACAAAACGTTCAACCGCAATCCATAAATTAAGTAATCCCAACCTTGTCATTACTAGACTAGATTTTGTTAACGAACCGCTGCTTTCGCAGCGGCAGGCTCCGTGAGATTACAAAATCTTGACCTGTGTAATCCATAGTATAAATAATATAAAATAAATGATTTATTATATTATTTAACTAATTTATAGATTATTTTGGATTCCGTATGAGGATTTTCCTTCGGCAAACTTCGGTTTATCGTTCGCTTTCGCTCACTGGTGATTGCAAATGCCTTGCTTCGCAAGTGTCCTTACCTCTCCTAAACCTTGTTTTCTAAACTCATTCTTCGTTAAGAAAAACCAGCTACGGAATGACATACAGGAAGGGGGAAATGTTGAAGGACAAAGGGGTTATACTTAAACCTAGAAAATATCAACTGAGTTGACAAAGTGGAGATATTTATAATAATATTAAAAAATCTTAAAGTATATAAATTGCTAATTTTTTTATATTAGAAAATACAACTAACAAAACATTACAACTATTCAATTTCCTTCAAAAACGCCTTTTCCAATGATGATTGAGAATGTTTCTTTTTGAGCTCTTCTGGTGTTCCAATAAAACTTATTTTACCATTATTCAAAATAGCAATCCTGTCGCATATTTCGTCTATATCCGCAAGAACATGAGAGCTAAAAAATATGCTTTTATTTTTGGATTTGCTTTTTAATAATAATTCTTTTAAATATATTCTGGCTTTTGGATCCAAGCCACTCATTGGCTCATCTAATATAACTAACTCAGAATCGCCTAAAAAAGTAGATATTAAGCCAAGCTTTTGCATCATGCCTTTTGAATATTTTGATACTTTTAATGACAAAGCTTTTCTATCCAAAACTAACAAATCAGCTAAATTAAATATTTCTTCTTCAAACTGTTTTTTATCAATTTTAGCATTCTTATTAAAATCATTAAAAATTTTTAAAAATTCCAATCCTTTTAGCATAGATGAAACTTGAAATTTTTCAGGTAAATATCTAAGTCTTTTTCTACTGCTTGGCTTAGAGGAGTTTGTTCCCAGAACATCCACCGAGCCGCTATCAGCATTAAGCAAGTCTAATATAATTTTGATTAGAGTGGTTTTGCCGGCGCCATTTAGTCCAATTAATCCAAAAATTTCATTTTTCTTAATTTCTAAATCAATATCATCCAACACAACTTTATCAGCAAAATTCTTCTTCAAATTTCTGACTTTTAGAGGGCTATCTAGCATATTATTTTTTGATTTGAAGTTTTTTAAAATACATAAAAACGAATATGCCTATTATTATGCTAGTTAAATATAATAAACCAAGCAATGAAAGTGCCAACCAAGGTTCTGTAATCAATAAAATTAACCATAATGATGAAACTATTAAAACTAAATGTTTATATTTATCACTTATTTTTATTTTTTTAAGACAAGGAGTTGGAATTGTGCTCGCCGCAAATAAAGCCATTACTAAAGTATTTAATACAACGAAAACTGGATTAGAAAAAAAACCATATCCAAATTGGAAGCTTAAAACCATAGGGAAAATAACCATACAAGCAACAGCAGGAGCTGGCATTCCTGTAAAAAAGTATTTTACTAACGGATTTTCTTTGTCTTCAACTTTTGTCGCAACATTAAATCTAGCTAGCCTGATTGCCATGCAACAACCTAGCATTAAAACAACAGACCATGATAATAAATCAAGCCCAATTTCATTCATTCTCCAACAATACACTATAAAACCCGGTGCAACACCGAAATTTACTAAATCAGCTAATGAATCCATTTGAACGCCAAAATCACTTGATACATTTAAAAATCTAGCAATTCTGCCATCTATGCCATCTAAAAAACATGCAAATAATAAAAATGATATAGCTGTCATAAAGTGGCCGGAATATCCTAATTTAATTGATGTGATACCAAAACACAAAGCTAATAATGATATCATATTTGGTATAAATTTAAAAAAATCTAACTGTTTTTCTTTATTCTTTTTCATATTAATTATACTATTTATTTATAAAACCTATTACACTTTCGCCAGCAATCATAGTCTGACCTATTTTAGCTGTAATTTTTACATCTTTTGGCAAATATACATCTACTCTGCTTCCAAACTTAATACATCCAAACCTCTCACCAGCTTGAACTTTTTGCCCTTCTTTTAAATTACAAACAATTCTTCTTGCAACCATACCAGCAATTTGAACAAATACGATATTAATTCCTTGTTCCGTTTTCATTAAACAAAGTTGTCTTTCATTATCATTATGGTATTTATCATTCGTAATATTTAAAAATTTACCATGAATATACTCAGTTTTTTCAATAACACCACTCATTGGAATTCTTTGAACATGCACATCAAAAGTATTTAAAAAAATACTAACTCTTTGAAATTTTTTATTTTTTTCAATGCCTAAACCCTCAGGCGCAGAGATAGATTCTTCTATTTGATCCACAATACCATCAGCTGATGCTAATACAAGATTTTTGTCATCAGGACTTACTCTTTCTGGATCCCTAAAGAAATAAACTATAAAGAATGTTAATATTACGCCAACCCATCCCAAGAAACTGCTAATCAACATTAATAAAAAAGTTATAACGCAGCTCACTGCTATAATGAAATATCCCTCTTTATTAATTGGGACAACAACCCTACTTAATGCGTCTTTTAAATCAGACATTTGATTTATTAATTATTATTTGTTATAATTTAATGATAAAAAAAAATATTAATAAGTCAAGAATTAAGGAATATTTTTATATAATTTGGAATAAATATGGCAAAAGAAGAATTATCACAATTTCTAAAAAATAGAAAATTTGTTTTAAAAGATAATAGAAAAAAATGGCTTGGTAGAAATTTTATAACACTAAAAACGGATGACGGGATAGAACCACAAATTGAGTTTTCAATAGATGGCGAAACAAGAAGTTTAATTGGAGGTTATGACACATTTTGTTGGACACTCAAAGTTGGTGGAACGGAACTCCAAAGAATAAGTTTTAAAAGTGATCTATTTAAAACAGATCTTTATGCTTTTGTAGAAACACAATCTGAAAAATACCCTGGTTTAAAGGATTTATTGAATAAAACAGAGAGACTTTTCCATACAACTAAAGAACTAGAATTAGAAGAAATGGAAAGCTGGATGCCAGCTCAACAGCCAGAATCATCAGACGATGAAGCAATATTGCCCTCATCAACAGAAGAATCTCAGCCATGGCAATATTATGATCCTAAAATTGCCATTAAAAATGAGGTTGAAGAATTTATAAAACTATATCAAATCCAAGATAGAACTGAAGCTCAAAATAAACAATATTGGGATTTTATTCAAAAGCTATATAGCTTAATAAAATCAATAGAACGAACAAAATTAATGGGGCTTCCTTACAACTCAACAACAGAGGTAATGTTGAAAATAGCGACGGAAGAATTACAACTATATCTTGCCGAACTCAAAAAATACGGCATTGAATTAATTGAAGAAGCAAGAGAGAAAAAAGCTTCAACAAGAAAGAAATCAAAACAAACCGCTCCTCCATCAACTTCTTCTTTTTCACTGGCAAATTTCCTTCTTTCTTCGCTTTTTATGACAACAGGCGTATCTGGTGGATTAAATTTTTCAGCTAACAGCACTGGTTTGGCGGTTTATAATCATCCATATTCGTCTGCTCCATTTAATCCTACAGGTACCAGTCTTCATCAATATAACAATCCTCTCGGTTTTGGTTCGCAACCAATACCATCACTACAATATTATTTAACTGACGGAAAAGGACTAAACTGTTTAGTAGCACCACAAAACTGCCTCTCCTCTTCTATAGTTGAGTCGCGTAGTTTAGCATTATTTAGTCCTATAACTAATACATTACCCCCCCCCCCTTAGCTCTCACCAAACTTTACCTATTTCAATAGCCTTATTCATTTATAGTCCGACTACGCAGCCAATTTATCCTTATGGCGTTGTATTATTACAACGTGATAATCATTCTACTTTTAGCCGGTTAAATTATCCGTTTTCAGAACAATCCGACTTCAAATCGAGACGCTTTTATCTACCCGCTTATCCAACAAAATCGCATAGTGAACCACGCAGTCTAGCTTTAACACCATATACTTCTAAAGTTCGCAGTGAAAGTCGAATTATACCCTACGTTGAACCGCATGTTCTTAGAACTAGTAAAGTTTCAATAGAACTATTAGATTATAGTGGTTCTGCAAGAAATGTTAAAGAGCCAACAGCGGCATCCGATACTGATGATAAAAATGGTAGTAGCTTGGTAATATTTCAAAATGAAGAATCTGAAGAATCCCCCGTGGTCTCGCTTGAAGCCATTACTGAGCCAGAACAACAACTTGTAGCAAAATCTGAAACGCCCACTCAAGATAGCGTGCCACCAGCTAATTTATTAGGCACTGAAGCGACTGAAATAGCTAAAGGAGGACATGTAAACACAACTAATGCCACAATTATAGGAGATTCAAATGATACAGAATCTGAAGAATCCCCTGCGGTCCCGCTTGAAGCCATTACTGAGCCAGAACAACAATCTGTAGCAAAACCTAAAACGCCCACTCAAGGTAGCGTGCCACCAGTTAATTTATTAGGCACTGAAGCGACTGAAATAGCTGAAGGAGGACATGTAAACACAACTAATGCCACAATTATAGGAGATTCAAATGATACAGAATCTGAAAAATCCCCCGTGGTCTCGCTTAACAATACTGAGCCAGAACAACGACCTCCAGCAGATCCCGAAATGCTTCCAGTTGGCATACCACCAGTTAATGCATTAGACGATGAAGCGACATTGGAAGGAAATAAAACAAGACCTGTAAATACGACAATTATACGAGATTCAGATAGCGTAGCAACTGAAAAAGAGGCTGAGGGCGATTCATATATATTGCCATTTGCTGTGGGTTTAGGTGTGGGCACAATAATTAAAGCAGCACCATCATTCCGTGCATCAACTGACAAGTCTGATCCGCACAGTAGCAGTTTAAGCAGTCCAAGCAGTCCTGCACCTGCGCCCGTTTTACCCCCTCCTCTCATACCACCTAGTAAGACTTCTTCTTCAGCTACAGATGATTTAGATGATAAAACCACTCCAATCCATGAACATACTAGTGGTGATAGCCCTACTATGCCACCATTATCAGATATTGCCTTGGAAGATTTTAATGATATTGCCAGAGATATTATTGAAAAAGCCAAAGTTTCAGAAGGTAAAAGAAAAATGGAAATATATAAACATTCAAAAACCATACATGGAAGATCAACATTATATCATGAAACCAGAAGAGATGGAAGCGATATTAATTGTTTTGACATGCTAGAAAGTTCCACACAAAGATTTCTTGTTCTGGCTCAAACTGCAGAAAATGCACTAGCAAGACATCAAATTGATTCAATAGAAGCGAAAAGAATAGCATTAGGTATAAGTGCAAAAACTGAAAAAGAGGCAGAGGCTCATATATCTTGCCTTCCAGATGAAATTAAATACCCTAATGGCAAAGGAAATATGCAGCACCCATTCAAATGCTCAACATTTATAAATCCCAATAATAAAACTATTATAAAAATAGAAATTCTTGATCCCAAATTATATAGCGCAAATGGAACTGAATCAATAAAAGATACTCGTTTAATAGAACTAAAAGAAAATCAGGTGTTTTATGACATAATATGCAAAATAAATGAAAAAGGTTTGGGTAATTTTCTTCAAGAATGCAATCAGGGAAGAGCATGCACCCCATAATAAAGTCCAATTGTTATGATTTAACTTATAAATATTATTCCAACTTTATTTTTACTAATAAAGCAAACTTTAGGCAAAATTAAATGGTTTTGTTATTAATTTATTAATTTTATTTTAATAACTGCAAAACACAATAAAAATTGACTTTGAACTAAGATTATTATTCTTCAAACTCAATTAAAATTTCACCAACTCCAACTAATGCTCCGTCTTCAAAATAAATTTTTTTAATTTTTACATCATGATCGGTTCTTATCATATTTTCCATTTTCATAGCTTCAATAATCACCAATTCACTACCGGCTTTTACTTCATCGCCTTCTTTTACTAAAAATTTTGTAATTTTTCCAGTAATTGGAGCTTTTAATTTTGTAGGCTTTTTTTCTACCTCAACTATCGGCATATATTTTTCAAGCTCTGATATTCTTGTGCTTCTTATAGAAATATCTACAACCGATCCCATAAATTGCAATTTAAAAGACCCTGCTCTATCATTTCTTATAATTTTTACGTTTATTGGTTTTCCATTCACCTCGCCTCTAAATACATTATCTCCAAACTGCCATGAACTTTCAACTAATGAAAAACCATTTCCATATTCAACGGTATATCCTTTTGATGTTTTTGCAACATTGCATAAGTATTTGTTGCCGTTTAAGTCTGCCACCCATTTATCAGCTAATTCAAATTTTGAATTTAAAACTTGTCCGCTTATGTTTAGCAATCTAATAGCATTTTGAACAAACATATAAATGGCTGTTCCAATTAAAATGCCTTCATCTTTGTTATCTATTTCAAGACCTGAAAAACCTTTTGAAAATTCTTGTTTTATAAAGCTTGTTGAAATGTCGCCTTTCTCAAATTTTTTGTTATACATTACAGCTTCAAGAAATGACATATTGTGCGAAATTCCATCAATATAAAAACTGCCAAGCGCTTCTCTCATTCTTTGAATGGCTTCATCTCTATTTTGTCCGTAAGTAATTAATTTTGCAATCATACTATCATAAAACATGCTGATTGTATACCCCTCATAGACGCTGGTATCAACTCTAATATTTTCATTTTTTTCAGGCTCTATGTATTTGCTAATTCTTCCAGATGATGGTAAAAACCCTCTAGTTGGATCTTCAGCGTTAATTCTTGATTCTATCGCCCAGCCTTTCAATTTTACATCAACTTGTTTGAAAGGTAATTTTTCACCCATTGCGACCTTTATCATTAGCTCAACCAAATCAAAGCCCGTTACATATTCCGTTACTCCGTGTTCAACTTGAAGTCTGGTATTCATTTCAAGAAAGTAAAAGTTTTTCTTGTTATCCATCATACACTCAATAGTTCCCGCTGAGTAGTATTTAACCTTTTTACACAAAGATATTACTTGAGAGTACATTTTTTTTCTAGTTCGCTCATCTACAAAGGAACTAGGGCTTTCTTCTATGACTTTTTGATGGTTTCTTTGAATGGAGCATTCTCTTTCTCCTAAGCAAACTATATTGCCGAATTTATCCCCTAATACTTGAATTTCTATATGTCTTGGATCTTCTATATATTTTTCCATAAAAATTCTATCATCACCAAAGTTATTTTTAGCTTCATTCTTTACATTACTAAAAGCATTGGCAATTTCTTCTTTTTTAAATACAATTCTTATACCTTTTCCGCCACCGCCAGCAGATGCTTTTAGCATTACTGGATAACCGATTTTTTTTGCTGTCATTTCAGCTTCTTTGGCACTTGTTAAAACGCTATTGTCGCCCGGAACTACATTAACCCCGGCGCCTTTTGCTAGCTTTTTGGATCTTATTTTGTCGCCCATCATTTTCATTGACTCAGCAGATGGCCCCACAAATACTATTTCTTCTTTATCTAAAGCTTGCACAAATTTAGCATTTTCAGATAAAAATCCCCATCCCGGATGGACATATTTTGCACCGGTTTTTTTACAGGCGTTTATTATTTTCTTTATATCTAAATAGCTCTCAGACGCTAAAGAACCTCCAAGCAAAACAGCTTCATCAGCTAATTGAACATGTAATGAATTTATATCAACTTCAGAGTATACAGCAACAGTTTTAAGTCCCATCTTTTTTGCAGTTTTAATAATTCTGCAAGCGACTTCTCCTCTGTTGGCAATTAAAATCTTTTCAACCATTTTTAAATAAATATTGTTGTCTTAAGTAGAGTAAGCATATTTTTTAAAAAATCAAGATTTATTGGAAATGTGAGGAAGAGGCTATTGGTTTATGATGCACTATAATCTGTTCTATTTAAGTTCCCGTTTTAGTTAAAATATCTTTTTTATTGCGAACTACTTAAAATAATTATATAAAATTATAAAACTACAGATATATTGATTGTTTTCAATACCAAAGTACCGCCAAGAGGATGAATAAAAGTACAAATGAGACCTTTTTGTATAAGGTGGATACCATATTAATGACGCAATTGCCATTAGGGATGGCTGTCTGTTATTATAAATGTTGCCTCGGGTGTATAACTTAAATTCTGTCCCGCTTAGCAGTATTTTTATTTTACATATTATTTATATTTTTTGCAAGCTTTTCTACAAATTTAATTATATCATCAATTAACTTTAGCGTTTCCTCATTGTCTTTGTTTGTTTCTGCAAGTAATTTTTGAATATTTTCATCTTTTATTTCTGGTAATTTTTCCTCTTTTATATGCAAAGTTTGGCTTTCTTTAATAATATTACTTATGATTAGCTGATTTTCTAAGGTTTCATTATTATTTAATAATGGAACAACTGTTTTAAGCAATTTTAAAATATTAGTTTCAAAATTATTAAAAATTTTCTGTTCTTTATTTGCATTTACTAATAATAAGATAAATAATATCAGTCTATCGCTAACTTTTCCAGTATTCATCATTATTTCATTAGTCTTTTTGTTTAAAGATCCAATTATTTCCTTGAATGATTCAACTTCATCGTCATTACATTCTATAGTGTGTTTTATTGAACTAATTGAAATATCTAATTTTGTCATTTTGTTATATTGGCAATTATTGTGTCTATGTCTTGTAAAATTGTATTTAATTCACATTTAAGCGAATTTAATTCCTCATTTTTTTCTTTGGATATTTCTGGATTATTTTTTTCTAATTCCGTATTTAAGGCTTTTATTATATTGTTTTTTTCTGTAATTTTTGCATTAAGATTTTCACCCAATAAATTCAAAGCATTTATTAATTCATTTTTTTTATTTTTTAAAGCGCTCCTATAAAGTATATTATCCATAAAAAAAGATTGATTACTTAAATATTTTCTATATTATAAAATAAGCTTATAATGAGAAATTAATAATTTCAAGTTTAAAATATGGTAAAAATTAATCTGTTAAACTCTGAGAATGTTTTGCAATATCCTAGTGAGGAATTTATTCCCTATGCGTGTTATATTGATAAAAATATAATTTTGACAAAAAATGCAGATCTACTTACAACATTTAAAATTCCAAGTTTTATTTCCAATAAATCTCAGATTGATTTGTTTGAGATAAGGGAAAATTTAAGATTAATTATATCTAATTTATTTAAGAAACAAAATATTTCGCTTTATTTTAATACTGTTAGAAAAAAAGCCGATATTATTCCTTTTGGTGAAGATAAAAATTATTTTACAAAAAATATTTCTGATATATGGAACAAACAAAATGATTGGTATAATCAATTCGTTAATGAGCTTTACATAACCATATTAGTTTCTACGGATATTAATGATAACGTTTTTAATCCTTTGTTCTTTTTAAGGTCATTAACACAGACTGGAGTTGAATCACTTTATTCCAAAAGAATTGCCAAGTGTGCGGAAACTTTAAAAAAATTAATTTCCCAGATGATGACAAAAATGGCTGAGTATGACATAAGATTATTGACTATGAGAGAAGGAGATGATGGCGTAATTTATTCAGACCACATGAGGTTTTTCTCATTATTGATTAACTTGGAGAAATTATATTTTCCAATAACTTATGATAGTCTTGCCGACATTCTTAGACAGAAAAAAATGGCTTATGGAACTGATACTATAGAGGTTGATAAAGGCGGTAAAAAGAAATTTGCTTCCGTTTTTTCAGTTAAAAGCTTTCAGGACTTAACTTTAAATCAGTTGGATAAAATGCTCCAGCTACCTATGGAGATGGTTATTACAGAAACCGCAAGTTTTGTTGATAACAAATTCGTTATTTCAAATTATAGCGATCAAAAGGAAATAGCCTCACTAAGCGAAGATGTTGATTTGGCTTACTTATCTGGCTTAGATGAATTAATTTCAAACAATACAAATAAAAATACTGACTATTATATCGGCCAAGCTACAATAATGGTTATTAATAAGCTTAAAAGCGAATTAACAAATGATGTTAAAAAATTATACAAAGCCTTGGATAGCATAGGTTTAGTAGCCGTAAAAGAGAACGTTTACTTACCAACTGTTTTTTGGTCGCAATTACCCGGCAATTTCAGATATTTAAAAAGGTTGCACATAATACCTTCTACCAAAGTTGGAAGTTATGCTTCACTATTTAACTTTCCAACTGGAAAATTAAGATACAATCATTGGGGCAATGCTATTACAATCATACCAAGCGCCTTAAATACTCCATATTTTTTCAATTTTCATAATCAAAACAATGGAAATACTCTTATTGTTGGACTTGAAGGAACTGGTAAAACAACCATAATGAATTTCTTATTATCTCAAACATCCAAAATAAACCCACGAATTTTTTATATTGACGCCATGAGAAGCAGCGAGGTCTTTATAAACGCTATGGGCGGCAAATACTATAGAATAAGCCCGGGATTGAAAGAAAAAGACAAATTAAATATTAATCCTTTTATGATTGATAATACTCCAGAAAATGAAAAATTTTTGAATGAGTTTATAATCAATTTAGTAGGTTTTCAAGATGATGGCTTTATGGAAATGGGACAAACCGAAACTCAGTTAAAGCTTCAATATAAGCACATTCCAAATATAGTAAAACAAATACTTGCAATGGATAAACAAAACAAAACATTTGAGAATGTTGCAAAACTTTTTGATAAAAAAGAAACCAATCTAATTTATTCAAAACTAGCTTTTTGGTATAAAAAAGAAAATATATCCTTTATATTTAATCACTCCAGCAATGATGAATTCAACGATAGAATTATCGGTATTTCACTTAAAACCATAGTTGAAAATGAAAACCTCGTTGTCCCAGTCGTAAATTATTTATTTCATATCATAAAACAATTAGCGAATGGAGAACCATTTATTTTAGCGATAGATGATGCATGGGACATTGTTAATAACGATATTATTGCTCCAAAGTTTTTTGATATTTTAACAACATTACCAAACAAAAACGTTGCAATAGTTGCAACAACCAGCGGTACCAACAAACTAAGTAAAAGCGCCATTACAAAACCAGTTAATAATTTTTTCGCTACTGAATTATATTTAGCAAATCCAAAAGTTAGCTTATACCAGAAAAAAGTTTTTTCTTTACAAGAAGAAGAGTCAAGAATGCTTGCACTTATGAGGCTTGAGGACAGAAATTTCCTATTAAAATGTATAGGCGATGTTGTTATTAGCTCTATCAATTTAAAAACTTTTAACTTTTACACAAACATTTTTTCAAATGACAATGTTTCTATAAACGCCATGTATAAAGCTAAAGACATCAGCAAAAGCGATAATACAGAAGTATGGATTCCAGTATTTTTAAAGATTATGGAAGAATACAAAAAGGCTATTAGACAAAAACAAATGAAAGAAAATGAAATAAATCAATTAAAATGGGAAGAAGCTAGAAATGATGAAAACACTAGAAATAAGATAGTTCATAACGGATAAACATATTTTTAAAGTCAAAAATATTTCTTTATTGTGTAATATTTTATATTCTTTGCTATTAGACTTAACTTGATTTGTAGCTTTCCTTTGTAGTTGTCATGTAGCTCCCCTTTGTCGCTTTGCGACATTTCCCCTCAAGAGGGGAAAGATTGTTCTGGCTTGTCGCACTATTTTTTCTTCACCACTGCTCGAAATCTTTCCCCTCTTGAGGGGAAATGTCAACGGAGTTGACAAAGGGGAGCTATAACTCACTTCATTC
>CAZBNS010000054.1:0-1639 GCA_964493475.1 uncultured Rhizobiaceae bacterium
ATTGCATTGTAATGGATGATTATGATAGCGTCAACCTTTTTTCAGTGGTATTATGCTTTTTATGGCAATAATTTTAATTCTCGGAAATGGAGTCTCCCGGCTTGTTTTTGACAAGGAAATTCGCGCCTTTACTGGCGACGTATGGGGGTGTAATCGTGTATATCTCGACTTTGGGGACAAACTAACCGGGCTTGCCGGGCACGTCGAAGTAATGGAAGAGGCGCGAGATTATCGAAAGAGATCCGGGCAACACTGGGATATAATCGGGAGCGACGAGAACCCGTATACGTGCCGGGACATCTACCGCAAAGATACCGGTACCACCCTCGTAGCCGAGGCGTTGACGCGCGGGCATGACGTTATCGCTTGCGGGTTTGACATCGGCGGGCCCGACCTTTATTCACCCGGTCACGAAAAGAAGGATAAAACCCCTTGGGTGAACCGATGGAGGCTTATTCTTAACGCATTCGGGCAAGAGCGGATTACTTTTTGGGGCCACGACCACAAGCCATACTTGTTGTCAGGAAACCCGGCAAGCGCTTACTCATCCCTATATATGCGCGGGAAGGCTCATATCGAGGGAGACGAATACGACAAAGCGTTCAGTTTATGGGATCGGGACTACTCCCGAATCTGGCGGGCCGTTCCGCTAGTTCTCTTTTGTAACACCGGGACCAGAGAATGGTCCTTTGCTGAAATACGAGGGCCATTCTCCGGAGGCCGTTCGGCAGTACTCCCCGAGTGTGTCGCAAAACGGTACGCAACGGCATACCCGGGTCAATTCACAATAAAGCCCTTGCCAGATTAGAACTATTGCCATATAATCCAGGAAAGCACACAATCAAAGGAGAATATCATTATGGCAACAATGACCGTTTACAACAAAGGAAAGCGTCTATGGCTAAAAAATCAAGTACACGGGTTAAACAAAGACATAGCACCGAACGATTCGGATGAGGTAGACGAAGCCGTCGCGCGTCGCTTGGTTATGGACTACCCGCGAGACTTTGCCCTTACCGGGAAGGCCTCTCCATCCAATGCCGAGTTAGAGCGCCGTGAGCAGTCAATCCGCGACCGGGAAGCGAATCTTGACAAGCGGGCGAAAGAGCTTGACGAAAGGGAAGCCGCGCTCAATGCCCGGGAGAAAGAGTCAAGCAAAAAAGAAGGCGACGACTCACAAGACGCTGAAAAACCCAAGACAGCAACCAAGCCCAAGGCTGGCGGCAAATCATGACTCCGACCGTAGACGTAGCCACGTTCAAGACCTACTTTGACCGCGGGCAATTTATTTACGGCACGATCCCGCCGGATATCCGCGACAAGGATATAGAGCAAGCGCTGGGAGAATCACTGGCGGTAATCAACCAAAGCCTATACCCCACACAAGAGTTACTTGACCAGGCGTACTTATATCTTACCGCGCACTTCCTCATGACCGACACGGACGCGCAGGACTCGGGCGGACAAGCACGGCTCTTGCAGACCTCCCGCAGTGTTGACGGCATATCCGAGTCAGTGGATATTCCCGACTGGATGAAGCAAGGCGAATTCGCCTTTTACACTTCGACCTATTACGGGCAGAAGTGGGCAATACTAACCAAGCCGTACTTGGGCGGGGCGGTATTTGCAATCGAAGGGG
>CAZBNS010000054.1:1739-7494 GCA_964493475.1 uncultured Rhizobiaceae bacterium
TGGGCAATACTAACCAAGCCGTACTTGGGCGGGGCGGTATTTGCAATCGAAGGGGCGACACAACCATGAATAAGAAGGCCGCTAAAGCAATGAAAAAAGGCTACCGTGAAGCCGGTCAAATCTATTGGACTGACGAAATGGCCGCAATCCTCAAGGCAAAGAACCGACAACTTAAGACGTATAAGGCCGGTTTTTATCTTTCCCTGGGATTCGCGGCATTCGTTGCCCTTGTCCACCTGGGAGTAATCAGGTAATGGCCTTCAAGTTCTCCGACGGGCAAAGTGAGATCACGGGCGACTTCTCGCGACTCGAAAAGCTCATCGAGGGACTTGAGGGCGACTTTTCAACAGACGTCGGGGTGTTCTCCGAGGCGAAGACCCCGGACGGAAAACAGGTCGCGGAATACGGGGCCCATAACGAGTTCGGGTCAATCGTCGTGAAGGACAGACCGCCTAAGCGTTCGTTTATCCGAATGCCTATCGAGCAAAAGCAGGAAAAAATTGAAACATACGTCTCTGGCAAGGCTCAAGGCCATCTTGAGACCGGCGACGTGAAAGCGATATTTCAGGACATCGGGATAGCTTGCGAATCGGTTATACAAGAGGCTTTTGATACGCAGGGCTTCGGGTCCTGGAAACCAAACGCAGAAACAACGATAGAGCGCAAGGGGTCAAGTACCCCGCTCATCGACGACGGCACGCTACGCAAAGCAGTTACAAGCAGAGTAAACGGGGATTAGAATGAGTATACCAAACGTATCCGGCGCATTAAGAGGCTGGACAAAACGCCGCAAAGTGCGCGTCATCACGAAACAAGTAGTCAACCATCTCAACACCTACCGGGCCGAGATAATCACCCTTGACATGAACCTGCAACCATTGCAGCCTGAAAAAGTCCGGCGACTTCGTGAAGAGCAAAGGGCATGGAAGTGGTACTCGATGATCACGAAGGCGGGCGACCGGCTACTTAAGATCGACGATCAAATCCAGGTCAACGGCGTTCTTTATTCCGTTGGCTCCGTGCAACCGTGGGACGAGGGCGGCTATAGGCGGTACGAGTGTTACGAGTCATTCGCGGGACTGCCCCCGCTTTTCTCGGTACTCTATCAGGGTAACGAGGCGGACGCAGGAAAGGCCCCGGACGAATACGCATATCAGACGGGGGCCGTGCCGACTGTTGCGGACAATCCTTTCACCAGAGAAGGCTTTGTTTTTGTTGAATGGAATACCAAGCCGGACGGATACGGCGACTCATACGAGCCGGGCGACACGTTGACAGTAGGCACAAGTGATATTACCCTGTATGCAATATGGGAGGCCGTGCCGTGACCATAACCGCTCAAGGCCAAATGCTCGCCGACGTGATACAGGACTACATGGGGCTCGCCGATGACCGGGTAATACTTGGCGACGAACGCCTTGACGCCCCGAAAGACTCGGAACTCTACGTCCTCGTCATCTACGACGCGCCGCAAATCCTCGGGGTCAACGCGAAACGGGACTACTCGGCCAACACCGAGACCATGAGCGTATCGAGTCATGAACGTTGGCTTGTAGAGGTGGTATCTGCCGGATATGAAGCCGCCGACCGCTACATGGAAGTGTATGAGGCCATAGCGTCAAGCGCGGGTATACGGGCCGCCGAGGATGCGGGGTGCGCCATGTTCCGGGGTACGCCCTTGAACCTTACGGCTGTAGAGAATACGGCTCCCTTGCGCCGGTATCAATTACCGGTTACAATAACGCACGTACAAAGTAAAACTTCGGCGGCGGTAATGATAGACAAGTTTACCGAGCCGGAAATAAACGTGGAGGCTAAATAGCATGGCAAAACTCGACATCGGAAACGTCATCCGGGTTACGCTACTTTCGGCCCTCAAAGGACTGTCGGACGTTAACACGTCGGCCCTCGCCTTATTCGTAGACGAGGAACCAATACCGGCAGACTATGGGGATTATCAAATTTACTTGTCACCGGATGCCGTCGCCGACGACTTCGGGTCAAGTTCAGACGCTTACCGTCTTGCGGTTATGGCGTTCAGTTCTTCGCCGAACATTATGTCGGGCGGCGGATACCTCGTTATCATACCGAAAAAGCAAGACGCGGCGGCATCTGCGGCCACCATCATCGGAACCGGCCCGGTTGACCTTACCGCTCTTGGCGCAACTGATTACACAATCAAAGCAGCTATTGACGGCGGCGCGGCGGCTGAAATCGCCATCGGGGCTATCGACGCAACCAGCATGGCAACAGCCGAGGCCTCGCTTAATTCGTATGACCTTGAGACGGCGGGCCTTGTGTTCGAGCTGACCGGGGAACTAACGGCGGCAACTGTTGTATTAAAGTCTGCAACAGCCGGGGCTTCGTCCGCTATCGTTATATCTGACTCCTCGACCGGCACAGACATTGCTAGCCCTCTTAAGATAGCAGGTCAAAGCGCAACCGGCGCGGACGCAGGAGTAGAGCGGCTTAAGGACGCGGTTCTCCGCACTCGCGAGCTTGTGGACTATTTCGGTATCATTGCCAACGAAAAACTTGCAGACGCGGCATTAGTAGAGTTTGCCCGTACGGTACAGACTATGGACAAGCTCTATTTTGCACCGTCAAGCAATCATGGAGACGCAGGTAACGCGGGAGTATTCGCCACTATTAAAAACGCTGGTCTTACTCATACCCGTTGCTTACTCTATACCGGAAGCGCAGACGAGGCTCTTGACTTTGCCTCCGGTTACGCGGGGCGCGGACTGTCTATCAACTTCTCGGGATTCAATACCGCGCACACGATGCACCTCAAGGAAATCGTTGGCCTTGTCGCAGATCCTGGAATGACGCAGACGCTTGCGACCACCTGCAAAAATAACGGCGTTGACGTACTTGCTAACGTTGGCGGACTGACTAAAGTAATGACCTCGGGAGAGAATCAGTACTTCGATCAGATATATACCAGACTGGCGTTTAAGCTCCGCCTTGCCGTTGCCGGTTTTAATTTCCTTGCGACTACCAATACCAAGATACCGCAGACCGAGGAAGGCATGAACGGCCTCAAGGGAGCGCTTCGCAAAGTGTGCGGGCAGTTTGTTGACAACGGTACCTTTGCTCCTGGCGCATGGTTATCTGCCACCACCTTTGGAAACCCGGAAGACCATATCCGCAATATCAAGGACGTTGGATATTTCGTGTACAGTATGCCGATCGCTGGTCAAAGCCAGACCGACCGAAACGCACGAAAGGCCCCGTCAATTTATATCGCTGCCAAGGACGCAGGGGCGATTCACTCGGCAGACGTTACCGTTTACGTGGAGGCTTAAAACATGGGCGTAGCATTAACTGGAAAAGATACCAGCATTATAGGGACGCGCATACTTGCCGACCTTGCGGACGGCGATTGCGTCAATCTTGACTTCCCGAACAACCTTGTCGAAGCGAAAATCGGAAAGAACGGGAATACCGTTTATGCGTTCAACGCGACCGGAAAACAGGCGACCGCGACCATTCGCGTATTGCGTGGGTCCGCAGATGATAAGCACTTCTCGTCAGAGATGAATGCATACATAAACGACCCGGCCGCTTATACGCTTTTATCGGGCGAGTTTATCAAGCGAATTGGTGACGGCGAGGGAAATATCACCGCCGATATTTACCAATTCAAGGGCGGCGTTATCCAGAAGATTCCGACCGTCAAGGAAAATGTTGAAGGCGCGACCGACCAGGGCGTGTCTATCTATACTATTATATTCGCGAACACCGCGCGAATAATGGGCTAAGGAGTTAGCAGAAAATGCAGATTAAAGGAAGTGAGCTTAGAATAACACCAGCGAGCCTATCGGACGCGCTGGCGCTTGAAAAGGCAATCGGGCGGGCCCTTAAGGGCACCCGCCTTGAGTTGCCCGAAACTGTCACAGCCGAGGTGACTACCGATATGTTCAGCGACATTATCGGCGCGGTTCTTGGCGTAGCAACGTCTGACGAGGTGGAAGCCTGTCTCTTTAAGTGTGCCGAACGCGCGTTAGTTGGAACGGTACGAGTTGACCGCGACTTTTTCGAGGACGTAGAAAATCGTCAGTACTATTACCCTATCATGGTCGAGGTTATCAAAGAGAACGTCGGCCCTTTTTTCAAGGGCCTCGGTTCACAGTTCGCGGCGTTCCTACCGATGGCCGGAAAAAACCAGCAACAGAAATAAACGCATCAGACGAAACGCTTATTGCTCTTAAACTTGCAAAGGCCGGATACTTCGGGGGAGACCCCGAGGCCGTCCTTGCCGGGCGCGTTGACTTGGTTCTCGATGCCCTTGCATACGAGAAATTCCTGAATGACTATGAATGCGCGTTTACAGAAATGAACAAGGATGATTGACAGAATGGGAAGAGGGTTTTACTATAAACCTGATCACTTCCTATCTCGCCCTGCCCGTTTGGTGTACTCCTCGCCAAGCGGGCTTTTTATTGTGTACTTGCATTACGCGGGAAACAGGGGTAATATCACGGTATGAACATCTTAGACCTGTTTGCCAGAATCGGACTTAAAGCAGACACCGGCCCCGCAAATGACTTCCTCAAGTCGGTTAACGGTATAAAGTCCGGCCTTATAGGCGCGGTATCCGGAACCCTTTCCCTTGCGGCGGCAGTTAAGGCTGTCAATGGCGCGTTTACCGATACCCTGGGGATGAAGAAATTCGCGGACGATACCGGCGCAAGTGTTCAGGAAATGCAGAAATGGAAGCAGGTTGCCGATCAGGTCAACGGCTCGGGCGAGGGCGTCGCGGCGTCCATCCGGGCAATCACGCAGAATCAGGAGAAAATCAAACTAGGACAAGGCAATATATCCGGGTATCAACTTCTTGGCATTGACCCGCGCTCCGATCCTTTCAAGGTCCTGGAAGCCTTGCGCACGAAAACACAGGGCATGAGCCAGGGAATGCGCCGAAACATAGCCGCGCAGTTTGGCGTATCGAACGACCTTGTAGCCACGCTTGAGCTAACCAATGCCGAGTTTGACAAAATGGCCGGGAATGCGTATGTCGTCTCGCCGGAGTCTATCGCCGGGGTGAACCGGGCCCGCGCGTCGGTTACGGAACTCATGAACCGGCTTAACTACATGAGAACCGAGTCTATAGCGAAACTTGCGCCACTTATTAAAAAGGGCGTTGAATGGCTTCACCGTATAATCACGGCGGGGCAACGTATTCTTACTATGATTGACTCATTCGTCCGGGGATCCATTGGGTGGAGAAATGCCATTATGGGAATAGTAGGCGCGTTTATAGCCCTTAATTCGGCGGTAATGCTCCCTGTTGCCGGTTTTCTTTTACTCTTTGCAATCCTTGAGGATTTATACGTTTATTCAAAGGGCGGAAAATCTGTATTCGGCGAGTTAGTAAAATCGTTCCCGGCTCTTGCAAAAGTGTTTGACTCCGTTGTCGGGGCAATAAAAGACTTATCAGAGGCGTTAAAGGCAATCTTTGACGGCGACTGGGATAAGCTCGATGAAATAACCCGGAAGTGGGGATTACTGGGAGACGCCATCCAAATAGTAGCGAGGGCCCTTGATATCGTTAACAAAGGCCTTTCTTCCGAGTCATACGCTGCAACGGTTAAGGGTATCGAAGAAAAGGGGTTTTTGCGAGAATATGCCGACCAGTGGGGCAATCTATTTAATATGGTCAGGGAAACAAACTGGTTAGGCGGAAAGAGCGCGGCACCCGCAACTGCCGGAAGTACAACCGTAACGAACAACTTTACCATATCCGGAACGA
>CAZBNS010000054.1:7594-12875 GCA_964493475.1 uncultured Rhizobiaceae bacterium
CCCGCAACTGCCGGAAGTACAACCGTAACGAACAACTTTACCATATCCGGAACGAGCGACCCGGCAGCAGTGGGCGCGGAGATAGAATACCGACTGGCGGACACGTACAAAAATGCGCGGACGCCTTATCAAAACCCAAAGGCGGAAAAAAGATAAATGGCCTTACAGGAAATTAACACAAGCGACTTTACTGCATACATAGACCACGAGAAATACAACACTACCCGCAATGAGGCTATTATAAGGGTATCAAACGCTCCGGGCATATCCGGATGGGTTTTTGACGTTCCACGTGGCGAAACGATAACCTTGACATCAGAAGCAACCGACCACTACACAGAGGACGGCTCATTTCTTTCTGATCACATTGTCTTGAAACCAATTCAGATAACGTTGTCAGGGTTTGTCGGTAATCTTGTATATCGTGTACCTCAAAAGGGATCGGTAGAATACGCGGCTGATCAAGCAGCAAGCAAATTACTTGCCGTCAATTCTTTTCTTGGCCCGCTCACGCAGGGCGCAACTCAAAAAGCGGCCGCTATCGTTTCGCAAGCGTCCTATCTCGCTAACCAGGTAAACGCGCTCAAAAAGAAGGGCTCAAACGTTGTGGACTTTTTCAAGAACGGGCTTAACGGAAATAAAGAGCCGGATCCGCAGACAGTTGCCTATCATGACCTAAAGGCCCTTTGGAAATCAAAACAAATTGTATCGCTCCAAACATATTGGGAGTTTTTCCCCACAATGTCGATTGTTAACATAACGGCGCAACATGATGATTTAACCGACGATTATACCGATATCTCCGTAACTCTTAAAGAATTGCGCTTGGTTAACGTGGAGACGGTGCCAATAAGCGAGGATCTATTCCCGGCCCCGGACACACTACAGGGAGAGTCAACGACGGACAAAGGCAAAATATCGGGAACCGGAAAAGACTCGAAGTCCCTTTTATATTCTGCGGGCGAATCGTTAGGATGGATAAAATGATACGAATAACCGGACTAACCAGAAAAGCTTCCCAAAAGTTTACCATTGCCGATCCGAACGGCGGCGGCGATATATCCATGACGCTACGGTATAAACCGCGTACTCAAACATGGTCAGCCGACATTGCGTATAACGGCTTTACGCTTAACGGTTATAAACTCACGCGGGGGCCGAACATTCTCGGCAAGTTCCGCAATGTCATCCCGTTTGGACTCGGGGTAGTAGTTACCGACAATTACGAGCCGTTCCTTATCAATGACTTTGAATCCGGCCGCGTACAGCTTTTTCTCATGACCAGCTCGGAAGTCAATGACGTTGTTTCTCTTATTCAAGGCGGGGCAACCATCCCATGAAGTTTGGCCGCTATTACGAAATCAGGATCAAAACCCCCGACGGGTATCTCATAACCATAAAGCCTCCGATCACGGCAGTGATAGAAGTACAGCGCGATATGCGAGCCGCCGTCAATAATGCCAACTTAACAATTTACAATCTCGCCCCGGATACGCGCGGAAGGATATACAAAGACCTTTACAACACGTTGCAACGCTGGCAAATGTCCATCGTCGCCGGGTACGGAGAAACAGAACTATACGAGATTTTCCGGGGCAACATTGAAGAGGCGTATTCGCTCAAGCAGAACACCGACTGGGTAACAACTATAAAGGCATACGACGGGAGCTACCAGATTAAAGCAGGGTTTGCCAACGAGACAATCGAAAAAGGCGTTGACCTCAAAGGGCAAATCGAGCGCGTTATACACACTATGCCGGAAATGTTGACTGGAGTACTTGGCGGGCCCGCGCAAGGAAACGGCGGGCCCCGGGGTAAAGTCTTAACCGGGAATAGTTACGACGTTGTCCAGGAGCTAACCGACAATCATGCATTCATTGACGGAGAGACGCTTTATGTCCTGGGAGACGATGAAGTGTTATCGGGTGACGCCTTTGTACTTAGCGGGGAAAATCTTTTTTCAACCCCGAAACGGCGCGACACTTATCTTGAAGCCGAGGCGCAATTCTCGCCAGAAATCAGGATCGGGCATTTTTGCGAGCTTAAAAGCACGGACCCGCGATATGACGGTCAGTATCAGGTATACGGGCTTAAACACGCGGTAACATTCGGCGACGGAATGGCCGGGGATGCAATTACCACTGTTTCGCTTAACGCCGGAGCGCGACGGTTCAGCGAGGTATCAGAATGAGCGATATATTTAACGTCAATGAAAAGATGCCGCCGAATCTCAAAGAGATACTTGACGACCATGCGGCGAAAATATACGCGGGCCTTAATTGCGTAAACATCGGACGCATTGAAAAGGTGAACACGAGCGAGCAAACAGTCGAGGTGACCTTGCAGATCAAGCGCCTTGCTCAAGATGGAACTAGCACCGCATGGCCCCTACTTGTCGATTGCCCCTACTTTGTGCTACAGGGTGGAGGCGCGTATATCGATATGCCGATAGAGCCGGGTGACTATTGCCTAGTCCTCTTCAACGATAGAAATATTGACACATGGTGGGATACGGCAAACATGACGGACCCGCGAACGCCACGGAAACACTCAATGTCAGACGGCATTGCCCTTGTCGGGTTAAACCCGAGGCCACAGGCGCTTGAACACGTAGCAACGTCAATCGGGATCGTTGGCAGAGATAAAAAGGTCCGGGTAAAGAATGACGCGGAAACACTCATAACCTTGGTGAGCGACCTTATCGACGCGGTATCAGATTTAACAACTTACGGAAGCCCGACCAGTCACGCGGTAACGGCGGCGAGTAAAGCAAGTTTGGAGACTATAAAGACCCGCTTTGCATCTCTCTTGGAGGAATAGCCATGGCAGTAGTAAAAGCGACGATAAAAGATGAATTGATTGTATTATACAACGCGGCTAAAAGCGACGAAATGACGGAAAGCGAATTTGCCGACGGAATGGCCGACATTATCAGAAACGCGATATTGTCCGCTACGGTAACAGTCAGCGGCGTACAGTCGGGCGGATCAACCGCCACAGGGGGCCTTACATGAAAACACGAGCATTGGACCAAGACGGAGACTGGCAGTTTGGGCGCGGCCTACAATCATGCGTTACCGAGAAAAACGCACTCATGCAAAATGTCAAAACCCGCTTAAGGCAGTGGCGTAATAACTGCTTCTTTGCTATGAGCGAGGGGGTAGACTATACCAACTATCTTGATATAGGACGGAAAGATTTACTTGACCTTGACGTTAAGCGGGTGATTCTCCAGACAAAGGGAGTCTTGCGCATTACGACATTCAATAGTACACTGAACACAACCAGCCGGGCCCTATCTATTCAGGCAACTATAGAAACGGTTTTTGGTAACGTGCCTATTGAAACGGAGGTCTAAACATGAACGACCTATTAACGCCTGACACAATGGAAGCGACCTCCTCCGGCCATGTAGTAGAGGATTAAACAATGAGCGATATTTTAGACCGAGACGGATTACAGCTTAAAACACTCTCCGAAATACGGGCCGAGCTTTCGGCGGCGTATAGAAGCATTTACGGCGAAGATATCAATATAGACCCCGATACCCCTGATGGTCAGGCTATAAACATTTACGCACAAGCAAGCGTTGACCTGCGGGAATTACTTGCCGACATATACGCAGGGTTTGACCCCGACCAAGCAGCGGGGCGCGTCCTTGACCAGCGTGTCGCTTTGAACGGCATACAAAGAAAAGGCGCAACGTTTACCAAGACACCCATATCAATTACCGTTGACCGCTCTTTGACACTTACCGGCATGGACGGCGCGAGCGAGTCCCTTGATATACCGTCTGGCGTTTTCACGGTCAAGGATGACGCGGGCACACAGTTTGTTTTGCTTACCACGGTAAGCCTTTCCGCTGGCACACATTCGCTTTTATTCAGGGCGGCCCAAATTGGCGCGGTTCTTGTTTCCATCGGAACGATAACCACTGCAGTAACCGCGACGGCGGGCGTAACCGCTATTACCAATTCAACCAGTATAACGGTACAAGGCGTAGACGAAGAATCAGACGGCGCTCTTAAGGTAAGGCGCGAGCGGTCAATAAACGGAAGCGCCCAAGGGTATACCGACTCAATAGAAGCCGAGATACTTTCCCTTGACGGTGTAACGGCCTGTATCTGCGAGGAAAACGCAACAGGAATAACGGACGCAAACGGAACACCTCCCCACTCGATATGGGTAATCGTTGAAGGCGGAGACAGCCAAGAGATAGCCAATGCGATATATGCGAAACGGTCGGCAGGGTGTGGAATGCGCGGGGATGAAGTAGTTCCGGTAGCTCGCACAAACGGACGAACGATTGACATGAGTTTTGACCGGGCAGGGACTGAAGATCTTTATGCGCGGTTCAACCTGGAATTGATTGACGGCGGTACGATTGATACCGACAACCTCAAAACGCTCATTGTTGAAAACGTACTGTATAATATCGGCGCGGAAGCATCGGGCGATCAAATCACTTGTTACCTTAAGACGCTTAATCCAAAGTACCGAATCACCGGGATGCAGCTATCAGCAGATGACGCGACATGGCTTGAAGTGGTGGACGTTGCAAGCGTTCAAAATAAGTTTGTACTCGATACCTCAAGGATTACCATATCGTGAGCGAAAACGAAAACTTGATTGAATACTATAAAGAACTCCTCATAATCCAGTACAACGATAAACCCAAGGCAAAGGCGACAATAGACGCACTGGTCAGGGCTTCAATGATTTTTGACGTTGCAAACAAAGTGCGCGACGGATTCAACATTGAAACGGCAGTCGGCAAACAGCAGGACATATTAGGTAAATACCTTGGTGCTCCGCGGGTAATTACCGGAACCAGTTTTTCCCGTGATTACTTTGGGTTTGCCGAGTACGGAGCGTCCGCGCCTTTTGATTTTTACCCCTTGCTCAAGTACGGACAAGAAGCACCGGACGCGCAATTCAGGAACTACACAGAATCAACTCAATCACTTCTTGCCCTTAATGACGAGGAATACCGCATCATCCAAAAGTTGGCGGTAGTCAGGAATAACTCAAACGCATCGGTCAAAGACATAGACGATATTCTTTTCCAGCTATTCGGGGCAGAGTGCTACTTTATCGACCGAATGAATATGACCGTTGTATCGTACATGGTCGGAGAAAAATGGTCGCGACTTTTTAATATCGCAAAGTCTACGGGGCTGTTGCCGAATCCCGCAGGCGTTGGCACCGGATTGATAGTAGTTCCTGATATCAATAATATATTCGCGTATTCTTTGTATGGTGGGGACGCGCCCTCTTTTGC
>CAZBNS010000055.1:0-12763 GCA_964493475.1 uncultured Rhizobiaceae bacterium
TAAAGTTAAATTGTTCTCTTGGTGTTGTTGGACATACGAGTTCTTGTTCCCCTAAATCTTGTCCACAGGCTTCGTATAATAGCGGTTGGTATAATTATGATCGTATATGGGATGCTTGTATGGTAAATTGTAGCTCTACTCATAGAGCTGGTGGTTCTCAGAATTGTGGTGGCACTGGCAAAATAATATGTTCGTATCTTAATAATGGTAATACTATTAATGATATAAAAGAAATTTGTAGCAAGCAGAATAGAACATTGGAAGCTCACGCACATGGTGGTAGCGTACAGTGTTTCACAGTAGTTTTTAGAGCTGATGTTAAGACTTATACTGACAGAAGATATACAGTTTATTTTTGTTTTAAATGTAATTATGGAGTATGGGAATATATTTATTCGGATACATTTTTAGGAAAATCAAATGATAGTAACTGTCATGAATATTATGATTAATTCATTTTTTACCTATATAGACAATACTATTCATGGCAATCTTCATAATTATCACTTTTATCACATGTGTCTTTGTTTTGATTTATATAACAATAACTATATGAATGTGAAACATAAAAATTGCCAGAAGAACCGTGATTTACAACAGGTGTAGATTTTACATAATTGCTGACCACACTATATATAAAAAGTAAGAATAATATATTATATACTGCATTATTATTGTAATTATTCTTTTGAGAATAAGAATAATTCTTATTATTACTATCATCTGTTTTTTGATTTAAAAGATTATTTAATTCTTTTAGTTTATCAGTTATCATGTTTTACCTGTTTTTTATTAAACTTAATACATATAAATAATTCATGTAATAAGTTCTAAATTAATAATAAAAATCGTACTTAAAAAAGTGCGGAGGTTAAACAACTGGCTAAATCAGCCCCTATAGTCTTTTAATTTATATAAATATGAATTATTATAACTATAAGCCTCCGCTATATTTATATGATTGTAAATATAATAAAGGCCTAAAGACTATACTGTTAATTTGGTTTTGGTGTTTAAGCCATTACAAATGCTCGAAGGCAATTTGATTTGGTTTTATTTGCCAAATGTTTGTTTTCTTATAATTGCTGATAATTAGATAAGACTTGAAAAATATTTTTTTATATTTTATTTTAAAACTAGATTAAAAAAATGAAAAGTTCTATGGATTCAGGATTACAATTCTTATTACTTGAGGCATTTGCTTATTTATGTGGTTCAATTCCTTTCGGTTTGATAATTTCAAAAATAGCTAAAAATATAGATATAAGGGAGCATGGCTCGCACAATATTGGTTCTACTAATGTGGCTAGAACTTTAGGTAAAAAATTGGGAGCTTTGGTTTTGTTGTTGGACGGATTAAAAGCTGTTGTTCCTTTAATTTTAACAAAATATATGTATGATGGCTGTAGAACGGCTATGGCAATTACTACTTGTGTAGTTATACTTGGACACATATTTCCAGTTTGGTTGAAATTTAAGGGTGGAAAGGGAGTAGCTTGTCTATTGTTTTCATTATTTGTTCTTGATTATAGGTTGGGATTGGTATTTTTGGTTTCTTGGTTGCTTTTATTTGCTTTGTTTAGAATTTCAGCTCTATCTGCTTTAAGTGGAACAATTATGGTTTTAATTTTTTCGTTTTTTATATCAAGAGTATATTTCATTATGATGCTATTTTTGACTTTGGTAATTTTCTTAAAACATAAGGAGAATATTAAAAGATTAATAAAAGGTGAAGAATTTGGATTTAATAATAAAAAGATAGGGGAAAAATTATGAGTTGGTTTGGCAAAAAGAAATCAGGTGATAAAGAAATAACTAGAGGTTTTAGTCAAGAAACTGTCGTGAAAAACAGCAATAAAACTATTACTTTAAAAGTTTTAAAAAATGAGGAAGGAATTGAAGATAAAGCAGAAAATAAAACAAATATTCAAGATTTAGGCATTCCTATAGACCTTGGAAGCATGCCTGTTAAAAAAAGCAAAAAATAAGTATCTGCTTAAATGGAAAAATTAGATAATATCCTTGATTTAGAAAGCAGATTTGATGTTTTTATCTTTGATGCTTATGGCGTATTTTGGGATGGAGCGGATTTTTATAAAGGCAGTAGAGAAGCTATGGAAGAATTGGTTAGTATGGGTAAAGTCGTATATGTTTTATCTAATACTACGCAAATCTCTGAGGACACTATAAAAAGTTATGATAAAAGAGGATTAGTTAAGGGTATCCATTATAATGAAATGATTACATCAGGACAAGCATTAAAAGAAGCCTTAATAAATGATGAAGTGCATTTTATCAAAAATTTAAAAGCTAGAAAAGTTTATCAGTTTGGAACGCCAAATATGAAAATTTTTGAAGGTAGTAATTATACAATGGTTAATAATTTAACTGAGGGTGAGTTGATTTATATTTCTGCTCCTCAATTAAATGAAGAAGAATATAATTCTTTAAAAGATAGATATGGAAAATATTTGTTTGAAGCTAAAACTCAAAAAGAAGGCGAGCCAAGAAAATGGAACTCAACAGCTATTGAACCATTTGCTAGCGCTATAAAAGTTCTTTTAAAAAGCGGACTGCCAGTTTTAAATGCTAATCCAGACTATACAGCGTTGGAAGGAGTAAAAGACGACAATAAAAGAGTTTTTATTATTAGACAGGGTGCTATAGCTGAGGTATTGAGAAAGTGCTGCGCTGAAGTTGTTGAATACGGAAAGCCAAATAAAGAAATTTATGATTTTACATTTAGAGTTTTATCACAAAACGATATAGGCATATCAGATAAATCAAGGGTTTGTATGGTTGGTGATACATTAAGAACTGATATTAAAGGCGCTAATAATGCTGGAATAGTGTCTGTTTTGTGTCTTAAAACCGGCAATACCGCCTGCGAGCTTGCAAAAGGCAAAAAACTAGATAAGTTAATAGAGGAAGAAGATGCTGTTGTAGATTATACTATAAATACTGTTGGAAAAACTGAATAAAAGGAGTAAAAAATGACTGAAAAATTTGAATTAGTTCCAGGTCTTGCAAAAAAGGATCACATTATAGACTTAAAACTTTGCACTGTTTTATTTGAAAACAACAAATATTATCCTTGGGTGTTTTTAGTGCCAATGAGAAATGGAATTAAAAATATGACATATCTCACAATGGAAGATAGAATTCAACTAATGAAAGAAATGGCTATTGTTGAAAAAGTTATGTGGACATTATTTCCTTGCGATCAAACAAATGTCGCTATGATTGGAAATAAAACGCCTCAATTGCATGTTCATATTCTATGTAGAAAAGAAGGAGATGCTGATTGGCCTACTACTGTTTGGAATAATCATAAAGAACCTTATAGTGAAGAGGAAAAATTGGCTACAATTGCAAAAATTAAGACTGGAATTGAGGCTGAGATGAAGAAGCCGGAATATAAATAATTTTATTGTCGAATAAATCAGGTTTGTAATTTACATTTAATACTATTATAAATAGTTCCATCTTGTCGCTTTAAGTAAGAGGAGGCTAAAATATTTATATAATATAAGAAATCTTAAAACATATAATCGCCAAATAAAGTATTGTAAAATTTATTGTTTTTATTATTTTTTGATTTAATCTTTTTGCAGGTTTTGATAAACTAAATTATATGAGAACTCTACAGAAACCCAAAGTAATAATTTTTGACTGGGATAATACGCTTGCTGAAAACAGAGATGTTGTTGTCGGCTCAATGAATAAAACTCTTGCAAAATATGGCAAGGAGGAATGGGAAATTAGTAAGAAAAAATATAGAGATCCAAATAAGTCTTTGAAGGAAAATTTTCAAAATTTTTTTGGTGATAATGCTGCACGAGCTTATCAAGATTATATGAATGCTTATTTAGAATTATATGGCGATTTATTAAAACCGCTTCCGTTTTCTCAAGAATTATTGAAAAAATTGAATAAAGAGTTTCCGGAAATAAAATTAATAATTATAAGCAACAAAGAAAGAAGTTTGCTTTTGATGGAAATTGAAGCTTTGTATAAGGATATTGAATTTTTTAAAATTATGGCAAATGGGGATAGTGAAAAAAATAAGCCAGACGCTTCTCCGGTATTTAAATCACTTGAGGGAAGTGAAATTGATGTTAATCCATTAAATGTGTGGGTAGTGGGGGATTCAAAACAGGATATTGATTGTGCTTATAATGCTAATTGCCAGCCAATTCTATTGGGAAAGGGCAATCTTGCGGAAGAAAGTTATTTTGAGGAAAAAAGAAAATCAACTCCATCAATGAAAAATATAGATAGTTTTGAAGAAATGATTAAATATTTTAATAAATAAGGAAAAAATATGTCAAATGTAATTACATTAATACCAGCTAGAATGAAGGCTACAAGATTGCCTAATAAGCCATTGCTTGAGGTAAATGGTAAAACTATCATTCAAAGAGTTTGTGAAAATGCAAAAAAATATATAACAAATAGTGATATTTATGTTGCTGCAGGAGATCAAGAAATAGTTGATGTATGTAAAAAAATAGGCGTTGAAGCTATTTTGACGGATCCATCACTGCCATCAGGAACCGATAGAATTGCCGCTGCTTTAAAGCAAATTGATCCAAGCGGTAAAAAATACGACATAGTAGTAAACTTTCAAGGTGATGGACTAAATGTGGATCCAAGAGTTAATTTACCATTAATTAAAATGGTTGAAAAAGGCGATTGTGATATTGCGACTTGTGGTATGATTTTTAAAACAAAAGAGGCCGCAGACAATTCAACAAATGTAAAAATTGTTATGGGATTAAGAGATGGTGAAATTGAAGGAAGAGCGCTTTATTTTACAAGGGCTGCAAATTGTCCGTTTACGAGAGATCCACAAAAAATTAAAAATCAGGATTTATATCACCACATTGGAGTTTATGTTTATAAGGCCTCTTCTTTGCAAAAGATAGTTTCATTACCTGTTGGTGTTCTTGAGGAAAGAGAGGCTCTTGAACAACTGAGAGCATTAGAAGCTGGTATGACAATAAGAGCCAGAATAATTACGCAAAAAGAAATGAAGTTAGTTCAAGAAGGTCCGGCAGATGTAAATACTCCAGAGGAATTGGAAGAAGCTAGAAAATATATAAAATAATAATTAATTATATAAATTCCCTTATTGCAAACTAATTAAGCTAATTGCGATTATTTATTATAGTTTATTTCGTCTTTTAGATGTTTTTCTTATTGCAAACTATTTATAGTTGGTATTTATTTGATGAAGCTTAACGTCAAATGTTAAAGCCTAAATGACAAATAAAAACTACTATAATTAAACCGAAGAAAGATTGCAATATACAAATAACAATTCTCTAAGCTGCTATCAGCAACAATCACTCACTATAATGAAAAATAAAACTACAATACCCAATCACCACATCAACTCACTTCTATTTAAAAACGCTGCTTTATTACTTTTCAAAATCCCTAATATATTGAGCTATTGACCCCATAATTACATTTATTGAAGTATCTCTATTCAAATACGTTGTATTTATCGTAATATCAGCCTCTTTATATATTGGCATTTTTTTGTCAAAAATTTCTTTCAAAATTTCTTCTTTATTACCCTGCTCTAATAATGGTCTCGTATTCTTTCTCTTGACCCGCTCAAGCAATGTATCAAATTCAACTTCCAAAAAAACCGAAATAGCCCTATCTTTGATTAAATCTCTTATATCTTTATCATCAAAAGCACTTCCACCAATTGACAACACTTGTGGCTGATGATTATTTAATATTCTCGCTATAGTTTTTCTCTCTAGTCTTTTAAAATATTCCTCCCCTTTTTGTTCAAATATTTCAACGACACTCATGCACTCTACTTTTTCTATCTCTCTATCAGAATCAATAAATTTTATATTCAACCTTTGAGCCAACGTAAAGCCAGTTGTTGTTTTGCCTGCTCCCATCATGCCTATTAAAATTATAGTTTTTCTATTTGAAGGATGTATTTTTTCTTCCATACTTTAAAAAAATTTTTAATAAAATATAAATTGAATAATTGCAAGTTATCCAATAACTGTATTATATATATATTTATGAATATAATTTTCAAGTAAAAATGCAAAATATTTTATATTTTAACACGATTTTTCAAGGGATAAATATAATTTTACAAATAAATGACGATTTAATCATTGAAAAAAAGATAGAAAACCAGAAACAATCGGAAACTTTAGTATCTTCAATTAAGCAAATTCTAGTAAGCAATAGTTTAAAATACAAAGATATAACTGTTTTTACTTCAATTGTTGGACCTGGAAATTTCACGGGTATCAAAACTAGTTTAGCAGTTTTAAAAGCTCTTCAAATATCCACAAATGCCAAAATCGTTATTTGCAATATATTTGACATCATTAGTTTTGAAACAGAATATGATTTAATTATTCTTGAAATGGGAGCAATAAAACTTTATATAAAAGAAAATAACAAATTTTATACCACACACAAGACAGATTTAGACGAACTTTTAAGACAAAGAAAGAACAAAAAGATTATTACAAATAGCAAAATCATTTGCGGAGACAATATAATATATTCTGACTTTACAAACCAAAAATGGATTAATATTGTGAATTACAAAATCAAAAATAATCTTTGGGCTGATAGTATTGAAGCGTTGTATATAGAGGAAGCAGGTATCACAAAAAGAAAAAATAAATAAAACTAGTATTATTTTATATTTATAAAACTTATAAAACATAAAAATACTAAGTCAGAAATTCTTTTAAATGGCATGTATAATTATAATGATGAAAATGATAAAGATAACAAAACTAATAATAACAAAATCAAAACACTTACGATGGATAGAGGAATAGAGTTTTTAAAACCATTAGAAATAAAACAATATAATATAGAACCCCAAGGGAGTTTTATGGAAGTCCCCCTGGGTGGTGCACTTTAAGGTAAAATTCACAAATGCGGGAATCCATTATAAATTTATTAAATTAATCTAGCTAAATGCATTAAAACTTAGCAGCTCCGACAATTTTAACTCTTGAACTTTTATTAAAATAAAAGAATAACTCATTTCTTTTTTTACCTGTAGCGTTTTCAAATTGCTCTATCGAATGCTTTTCATCAAAAATAATTACTCTAGCGCCAATTTTTATATGTTTATAATCATCATCTTTTAATTTTATAACCGTCTGGTCCATAGAAACCTTGCCAAAAATCTCGCATTTAGCATATTTTCCATCATATCTTTCAACATAAACATAACATTTTTTACCACTAATACACCTTGGAAGTCCATCCAAATACCCGCAATTAAAAGTAGCCAATTTATCACCTTTTTTTACATTTCTTATTGCGCCATATCCGACAATTCCATCTTTTTCAACTATTCTTTTTTCAATAATTGTTGAATAAAAGTTAATAAATTGATTATTTTCAATTGTTGCACTGGTTCTATAAATATTTTCTGTATTTTGCTGTTTTGGACGAACATTAGAAATTAATCTTGCGACAATATCTCTTATATTACCCCGGCAAATTGTCTCAAGTTCTTCCATTGAAATATTATCTCCCAAAATTTCAGCCTCAGCATTTAATAAATTTTTATCATCAGCGTTAAGAATGGTTTTATCGTCCAAAACCGATTTAATTTTTATCTTTTTGTTGTTAGCAAATATATATCCATTGCTATATTCACTCATTAAGCCATTATTGATACCAATAGGCATATATAAATTTTTGCCATCAAATTTAATTTTTGAGTAAATTGAGCAAATAGGCTTTAATCCCTTATAATATCCATATAAGCCAAGCCCAATTCTGCAGGCATTGCATAAATTCCCCAATTCAAAATTTATAACGCCATCACTTGCCGATATACTTTTTAAAATATTTTTTTCTGGGAAATATTTTACCACCTTTTCAAAATTTAATACTTGTTCTTGATTTACTGGGCTTTCTTTATCGTCAGCGCAAGCAAAATGGCTTAAAATCATTACTACTTTAATTTTATTTTCATCAATAAAATTTCTAGTCTTTTTTAATTCACTTAATTGTATTCCATTCCTATTAAGTCCCGTGTTAAATTGCAATGCCAACTTATCAATATTGTTTTTTTGACAAAGCTTCAATTGATTAAAACTATTTACAACAGGAAGCAATTTATATTTTTTAAAATATTTTTCTTCATTTTCTAAAATACCGCCCAAAACAAATATTTCCTCCAATTGAGAAAAACTTTTTCTTAGCTCAATTCCCTCATTCACAGAAAAAACGCAATATTTTTTTTGCGGTTCTTTCATGTTAAGCAATATCTTTACAATATTATTTGCGCCGATATTGTATGCATCAGCTTTAACTACTGGTATAATATTATTTTTATAACCCGTAATTTTTTTCAATAATTCAAAATTATATACTAAATTATCGTAGTTTAATTTTATATTTAGTTCTTCTCCCAAAGACTCCCCTAATAAATCGTAATACTTATTGAAAGTTTATTAAATTTTAGAAAATAGTCAACTTAAAATATATTTATTTTCTTGGGTGAACTTTACTATAAACACTTAATATCCTATCCTTATCAACTTTTGTATATTTTTGCGTAGTTGATAAACTACTATGTCCCAATAATTCTTGAATACTTCTCAAATCTGCTCCATTTGAAAGCAAGTGTGTAGCAAAGGAGTGTCTAAAAGCATGCGGGGTTATTTCTTCTGGCAAATCCAGCATTATTCTAATATCTCTTATTAATTTTTGAAATAATGTTGCTGAATATTTTAATCCTCTTGCTGATTTAAATAAGTAGTCATTATCCATTATTATGTGGGGACAAGATTTAAGATAATCATCTATTTTATCTTTTATAATTTCCAAAACCGGTAAGTTCCTAGTTTTATTGCCTTTTCCAGTAATTGTTATTGTATCATTATTCTTAAAAAAATCTCTTTTCTTTATGTTTAAGGCTTCAGAAATTCTTAGACCACAACCATAAATTAAAGTACATAATGCTATATCTCTATCGGCCTGCCAGTTATCTTTATGCATATCATTTATACATTCAATTATTTTATCTATATTAACTTTTTCAATAGATCGTGGTAAAGATTTTTTGACTTTTGGATTTTTAATTATACTAATAACTGAATTTGAAATTCTTTTCTCTTTTGCTAAAAACTTATAAAAACTTTTTACTGCCGACAAACTTCTTGATATTGATGTTGTTTCAAAATTCTTGTCTTTTTTATATCCCAGCCAAGCTCTAAAATCCGAGTGTTTTAATTTTGCTAAGTTTTCCAGTGTTGGTTCAATTTTCAACTTATTTTTTAAAAAAAATACAAAATCTGTTAAATCTTCCCTATAAGAGATAATTGTATATTTTGAATCCATTTTTTCAGTAGCTAAATATAATAAAAATTCATTTATTATATTATTTTCGTCCATAAATGTCTTCATATCTTATTATGTCATCCTCGCCCAAATAATCACCGTTTTGGACTTCAATAAAGACAACTTCACTATTGGTAAAATTTGACATTCTATGTTTTTCTTTTACTGGGATATGAATATGCTCACCTTTTTTTAACTTTAATTCTTTATTTCCAAGAATAACAGTCCCGTCGCCTTCAACAATTATCCAATGTTCCGCCCTATGATTATGGGATTGCAACGATAGTTGAGAATTTGGATAAACAACTATTTTTTTTACTTGATAAGTTTTATCTCGCAAAATTGTTTGATAAGTTCCCCAAGGTCTTTTCACTATTTCTTCCATAAATAATTTATTTTTAAAACATACATAATCTATAATAAGTAAAAAATAAAATTCAATATTTAATAAAATCTTGATTATTATACAAAATAAGATATTTAGTTTTTACACAATAAATCATATTTTAAACAAACTTCACATAAGCTTTTGATACACCATTAAAACTTGTGTTCCAAGCAAAACAGTAGCCAAAAATTTGTGTAAATGTCAAAATATCTCCTTCCTTAAAAGGCAATTTGCCATTGATACAGTTGATTTTAATATTCATCATAAAGTCATCTTCATAGCATGTTGGACCATAAAACGCAACATCCACGCCATTTAAATCTTCCTTAAAATCTAACGGTTTTGGATCCGACCACTTAAAATTACATTCATATGAAGCATCCATAAATACAACAAATTTCCCATTGATTTTTTTAATAGACATAACTTTTGAAAGAGCAAAACCACAATCTTTAGACAAAACATTGCCGGGCTCAAATAAAATAGTTATATTGTTTGGAATAAAACTTCTCAAATTATTAACCAAGTTTTCAATTTCAAACTCTGAAAGATTGTGAAGACCCCCTCCAAAGTTAATATATTTTAACTCAACATTATTCTTTTTACAAGTATTCAAAATTGACTTAGCGGCCATAATATAAAATTCTGCAGTGTTTTCCTCGGATCCATTATGTAAATGCACGCTTATCGCTCTATTAACTTTTTTATAAAACTCTGGCAATTTACTTAACGGTTCCCCAAAACGACTAGCCCCATTGCCATGAGGATATTTGTTTAAATCAATATCCAAATCCGTATGGCTTAATCTCATCCCCAAGGTTATTTTTCTAGAATTACCTACGTTTTTCATTAAGTCATCAATATATTTAATATTGTCTAAATTAAAAATTATGTCATTACCATTTTTTAAATAGCCATCAATGTCTTTGCTATAGGACGTTGGATTATTAATCACTATTATTTGATTTTCTATATTTTGCGGCAACAAATTATATTCATTAATATTAGATACATCAAACCCGCACAGGCACTTATTTGCAATATTCAAAACCATTTTATTTGGAAAAGATTTAACAGTAAAAAGAAAATTTACATTTTTTTCTTTTGCAAATTTTCCAAAAAAATTCAATTTTTCTCTTAACAAAGCTTTACTATATAAGAGAACTGGCCCCTTATAAAACAAAATTTCTTTTTTTATTTGTTCTCTAACTTTTTCCATAGTCCTCCAGCTCATTTAATAAAAAATCACAAAGTGGCTTAACATACTTTTCCGACAAGTCTGCAGAACTTATTCTCAAATATTGATTTCCAAAATCAAAATCATCATCAAACTTATCAAAAGTGATTAAATTTAAACCAAAACTGCAGGAATTTCTAACCGGTAATCCAAGTTTCTGCGCCTTAATTGATAAATAATCTCCATAATCATAAAATTTTTCATATTTTCCATCACTTTTAAACAAAAACTTTATATAGAAATACATTTTGTGGTCAGCAGTTAAAATCTTATATCTTGCACTATCAACTCTATCTTTTAGATAATTCTCCGCTTTAATGCAAAAGTTCATTATTTTATTTGTCCTAATTTTTGTTAACTTAAAAAATTCCTTATTCCCCAACCATGAATAAATATTTTTAACCTCAAAATTTCCACCATTAATTTTTATTAATTCCTTGGCTTCATTAACTATACTTTCCCCAATCTTAAAATTTTCTTCATTGTTTTTAGGATAAACAAAAACAACAGAACCTAATCTTGATATTTCCAAACCAAAACAATCCAGCTTTATATGGCTTCTTAACAGAATAACAAAAGAATTTTCGCAAAACTTTAAAATAAAGTTTTTCAATACCTCAGAACTTGGATCAAAACAACTAGTATCAATCATTACAATCTTATGATTTTTTTTATAATCCACATCAATAAAATTTTCCGACGAGCTATCCAGCAATAATATTCCATCATTAGCATATTTTTTGCCTTCAATTTCTTCAATTTTAAAATATTCAAAAAATCTATTAATTAAAATTTTTGTTTCGAAATATAAACCTTTAGTTGTGATAATATTGCTATCAATTTTTAATTTATTTAAAACCGTAATAATTAAATTTATTGACGCCATTCCAGATGTCAAAAATAAACCCTCAGTTTTATTATTAATCTTTTCATAATTATATAAAAAGCTCAACCATTTCGCCTCATTAACGCTCAAATCATACCTTTGATATGAATAGGACATATCAAACGGACTATTTACTTTCGTATAACAAGAAAGACTTGTTTCCGTAAGCGTTTTTGCCTTTTTAAATGTAGTATCTAAAATATTTTCCCTAATATTTAAATAAGATTTTTCTTTATTTTTCGTAATTTTTAATTTTTTTTCCGAATATTTTTGTAAGAAAATTAGCTCGTTTCTGCTAGCCATGCATCTGCCCTCCATATTTAATTAGAATAAATACATAATGCAACTTTTAATATTTGCGTCGCAAATATAGCATTTAATATAATAAATTGCAACCTAAAAAATCATTTTTATGAAAGTTTTTTAATAGATTTTATATTTATATTGTAAATGTCAACTATTTCGTTGACAGATTTTACAATGCCAAAGTTAGTTTTTCTTAATGAACGAAGTTAATTTAGAAAAACTTCATTTGGTATCTATAAATTGCTTTCCTATATTTCATATGAGGATTTTCTAATTTTGTTTTGCTCAATAAATATATAAAAATAATGATGGAAAAATTGAATTAAAAGAATAAATTGAAATAGCTGGTAATATGAGAATCAAACTATTTAATGAAATATCTTAAAATAAGTTTGAGATAGCATTAGGTGTTGGGTTCGTAGACCCAACACTACGAGAGACCCAACACCATGAGAAGACCCAACACCATGAGAAGACCCAACACCACGAGAAGACCCAACACCATGAGAAGACCCAACACCACAAAGACCCAACACCACAAAGACCCAACACCACGAGAGAGAAGAAATTTTTCATTAAA
>CAZBNS010000056.1:0-12728 GCA_964493475.1 uncultured Rhizobiaceae bacterium
TTTAGGAATGGATTTACTGGCCGGTAAAAAACGAGTGCCGAGACCTGCGACTGGAAGAATAGCTTTTTTGATCATAATATTTACAAGATTGGAAATGAACAGAAATTTATTTTATCTATTTTTCGATAGAGTGGTGTTCGAAATATTTTTACTCGAAAAACGTGCTGCACCTACTTCCTGATCTGGAGCATTAATGCCTTCTTTGTTTAACATGACTTTAACGGTTTTAAACATAATCTTAAAATCAAGCCAAAGGGATTGTTGTTCGACATATTGCACATCTAATTCAAATTTTTCTTCCCAAGATAAGTGATTCCGACCATTCACTTGGGCAAGCCCTGTCATACCCGGCTTCACCTCATGACGACGCATTTGCTCAGGGGTATAGTGTTCCAAAAAATCTTTCATTTGAGGACGAGGACCCACAATACTCATGTCACCTTTTAAGACATTAATCAATTGTGGCATTTCATCTAAACTGGTCGAACGCAATTTATGCCCAAAAGGAGTAATGCGTTGATCGTCAGGTAAAGGATTCCCTTCTTTATCCGTTGCATTTAGCATAGACCTGAACTTAATCATTTTAAAGATTTTTGCATTTTTTCCTGGTCGTTCCTGCAGAAAAAATATAGGTGAACCAATATTTTTACGAACTTTATAAGCAACCCAAAGGAAAATTGGACTCAACAGAGCTAATGCTGTTAAAGCTATTAGAAAATCAATTAAACGTTTCATTTATATAACCTTAATTATCCTTATTTAGTCCTCAAGAAAGTTACAAAATTAAAATTATTCAATGCTTATTAATGCAGCAATTTTTATGAAGATGCTCATATTCCACAACTTTTCTCTTAAAAAGTATTATATCTTGAAATAAGGTATTTTTGATGTAAATTTACTTAAATCATAGCTATAAGCTTTTCAACTGTAACATCACGTAAATACTCAGCTTTTATTTTTTCTCTATTTTGTACGCATAATTGCTGATATTTACCGCTTTCCTGAATTTGTTGAATTTCATCCTTCAAGGCCAGAATATTGCAAGGGGGAATTAAAGACACATTCTGAAAATTTTCTAGTGTTTTCCCTGCTACTCCTACACCACCATATAATACATATTTTCCGGTAGATAAATATTCATATAATTTAGAAGGCATAGCAGTAGCAAATTCTGGAGTCAATTGTGCATATAAAACGTCAGATTGAGTATATATTTCTAAAAGCTCGTTAAACTGACGACGACCCAAGAAGTTCAAATTCTGCTGATTAGGATTAGCTAATGTATGTATTCTTTCAAAATCAGTACCTGTACCCACAATGTTAAAAATAAAATCAGGTAATAATTTACTTACTTCAACCAAAGTTTCGAGGTCTTGTGCTAAACCTACATTACCAACATATGTAATCGTAAATTTGTTCGTAGTATTACACTTAATATTCTCTAATTTTTCAAAAATTGAAAGTGAGACCCCATTAGGTACCTTAATAATTGATTGTGAATCTGATTTATTTTTAGCAACATAATCAAACTCATGATCATTTGTGACACTAACAATATCGAATCTCTTTAAGTTGAGCAGTGCACTTTGTGTAAAAATCTTTTTAGCTGTTCTATTCACTAAAGATTTTTCATCTAAATATTCCCAGCTTAAATCACGAATATCTAAAATCTTAGTTTTTCCTGTTTTTAATAAAAAGCTTAAATGCAGTAAAAACATGGATGGAATCGTGATTAAATTAATCTCACAATTAAGCTCATTGGCTTTATTTAATGCCAATGAAGCTATTTTCATTTCCAAAAAAGCACGTTTGATAAAAGAGGGTATCTTGGTATCAATAAATGGAATTTTAAAATGTACGAAGCTTTCATGTTCCAATAAATTAAAGGCTTCATTATCCATAGAAATCAATTTAACTTGATGTCCAGCTGCTATAAATGAATTTACAAAGCTTAACACACGATTTCTTGAAGCATTTTCATTTTCCAGACTATTGGCACTAATAATACATATATTTGACATTTTAAAAACCTGTATCTCTGCAAGAAATTGAAATTTCATAATTGTTTGATAATAAAATTATTTTTAAACAAACATTTGAAATTGATTTGCCAAACTCAGGATGCCAATAATCATCCTTAAATACAGTTTCAATCTCACCTTTGATTTGAATATCAATGATGTGACCATTTAATTCACATACAAAATCGTGATTTGATTCTTTTCTTATTCTCACATCGGGATGAAAGTGAATATATGAAATTGCAGATTTAAATGTACCCAATAAATTATCTTTCAAGAGAATTCGGTTTTCTTGGAAAACCACAGAACGAGTATGGGTCACGCCTGTTAAGCTTTTATAAAATGATGAAAAATCAATTATTTTATTATCATTATAATGAATTGTATTTAATTTAGGACTTACCCTTCTGGCAACTCTAAAACCCGACCACACTTCACTGGAATTTTGCTGATCAATTTCGATTGTATTATGAGCGGACGTTCCGCGCTGGTATAGCCTTTCAGCCCCTAAACCATATTGAGATATACCAGAATTTACTATAAATCTTGAATCACAGATACTTAATTCAAAACTGAGAGTATCTGCATGCGCATGTCCTGGTTGATAACTTGGCCCAACTTCTGCAACATCCATAATAAATTTATAGGCTTCACGTTGGACAGCAATATAACCGCTGTCAGTCAAACTGACATCCATCATATCTGTTGATGCTACATTTATTTCTAAGTTTTCAGCATAATTTCGCAAATTTTCATAGGTGGATGCAATACCAAAGGCAGCATCATTAAAAAAGGAAATTTCGCCATCTGGATGGGATAGATGCTTAAGCCATTCAAGCATTTTAATAATTTTATTTTTTAAATGGCTAACATCAATTAAGTCATTAGCTGAATAACAAACAGCAATTAATTGGTAAATATCTAAAAGATCTTCCAAAAAAATTGCATGGTACATTGGTGTTAATTCAAAATTTGCACCATCAGACAGAACCTGTTCATCAATTTCTTTTTTATAAATTTTTAGCCCCAAGTTCAGCCATTTTTTCGATTCCGTAGTATCAAAATACAGTCCTGCAAAAATCAGCGCTTTTGCATTGGCAAATAAATGATTAGCCAAGATATGCCATTCAACAGTTTTAGATAAATGTTCAGCTTGTAAAGCCAAACTCTGGAGCTGAGATTCGTTGAGCACATTTCCTTGCAATGACCATTTAACCCAATTCACGATTCTTAAAGAATTTGGATAAGGTTCCCAAGCATTACCTGAAGAATAAGGATTTTCAGCAATCCATTTATTAATTAAATCATCATGCCAGTCTTTACGCTCTATAGCATTTTCTGCATTTAGGTCATCAAAATAATGCAGGTTGTATAACCATAATTTTTCTTGCTGCGGAGTATTCCAATCCTCAGCCGTGTTTAACTGACCTAAATGATTTAAGAATAAAAATTGTGTTGGACTAAGCATACTCATAGGTTTAGCTACTGTATTGTGCCAACTCTGTTTTACATTTCTAAGCTGAGTATTAAATACGGTTTGCTTGGTCCTTGGTTTAAATAAAAGATAGTGCAGCCGATAAGACAACTGCACAAATTTTAAATATTTAATGGTATGAATTAATTTTAGTAGTTTCATAGCAAATAAAGCTTAAGCCTGCTTTTCTCTCAGTAATTGGGCTGCTTGAATTGTGACTCTTGCAACTTCTAAAATTTCGTCTAAAGGAATTGGAGTGCTTTCACCTTTTTCAATTGCTTCAACAAAAGCTTTGGTGCAATTTTCCTGCCCCTTATCTTGGCTCCATAGATTCATTTTCTTGAATCCAGACCATCCATAACCTGTCATTTTTCTAAAGTTATCTAATTGAAGAACCTTGCCACTAGTGAAGACTTCAATTCGTTCTTTTGGAAATGCATTAGACCCATTCGCTAAATAGAAAATTGTACCAAATGAACCATCTTCAAAGGCTAAGGTTATACAAGCTTTATCTTCAACCAAGTCGTGATCAAATTGCGCTCCCATACCTTGTACTTGGTAATTGACAATTTTTGAACCTGCAAGGAATCGCATTAAATCAATAAAGTGGCAGGCCTCACCAATAATGCGACCACCGCCTATTTCAGGATCCTGAGTCCAATGATCTACTGGTATAGCACCTGCATTCATGGTCATGATAAATGTTTTAGGCTGTTTTACTGTTGCTAACAGCTGCTTCATTTTTTGAATTTGTGGTGAGAACCGACGATTAAAACCAACCATTAAATGAGGTTTAGCGGTAGACGAATTAGATCGGTAGAAATCTTCTATAGCATCTACATCTGCTAAATTTAATGCTAGCGGCTTTTCTACGAAAACATTTTTATTCGCATTCAATGCATCCAGAACAAATTTTGCATGTGTGTTATGACGCGTCGCAATTATACAGGTATTAATTTCGCTATTTTGCCAAATATCATTGAGCTCTGATGAGGCAATTTTGAAGCCAGCCTTCTCACCATGAATTACACTATTCACGCCACTTGCAGTCACAATAGTATGCAAATTAACATTGGTTTTCTTAAATGCCGGAATGAGTACACGTGACGCATAGTTACCAGCACCAATACAAGCCAAAGTAACTTTAGCAACTGAGTTCACTTGATAGTTCGGCAAATCTAAACGTTTGAAATGTCTATTTTCAACCTGATGTTCGTATTGTAGAACAATACCTAAACTATCGCGTACATTGGTAAGTACTTCATATGCTGCAACTGCATCTTCAAATTTGAATCGATGACTCACCAATGTTTCAACATCTAAAGCACCCGATGCCATCATATCCAAAACGGCAACAAAGTTACGCTGCTCTGTCCAACGAACAAAACCGATTGGATAATCATTACCTTTCGCTTCATAGAATTCATCATAACGACCGGGGCCATATGAACACGAAACCTGGAAGCTTAATTCTTTTTCATAAAAATCAGCACGGTTTAATTCCAAGCCTACAACACCAACAAGAATAATACGGCCACGTTGACGACACATTAATGCTGCTTGGTGTACAGGATCATTTGACTTAGTCGAGGCGGTAATAATTACCCCGTCTACACCCAAACCACGTGCAAATACTTCTGCCACTGTTACTGGATCTTGGCCTAAAGCAGGATTACAAACTTCAGCACCATATTTTTTTGCCAGTTCTAATTTTTTTTGATCAAAATCGACAGCTAAAACACGACAACCATTTGCTTTAAGTAATTGAATCGCCATTAAGCCAATAAGACCAGCCCCAATGACAACAAAACTTTCCCCTAAAGTCGGCTGTGCCAAACGGATACCTTGTAAAGCAATTGCGCCTAATACGGTAAAACTTGCCGCTTCATCAGACACATTATCTGGAATTTTTGCACATAAGTTTTTAGGTACTTTAACTACGTCAGCATGGTGACCATTGGAAACAACTCGATCACCAACTTTAAAACCCTCAACCTGTTTACCAATTTCTTGAATGACACCTACATTACAGTATCCTAGAGGTAATGGTTGGTTCAATTTAGATTGAACAGCTTCATAGGTAGTAAGCAGACCGTCAGTTTTAACCTTATCAAGTACCATACGTACTTTTTCGGGTTGTTGGCGTGCTTTATCAATCACGTTTGCTTTACCAAAATCAACCAACATACGTTCTGTACCAGCAGAAATAAGAGAAATACTGGTAGAGATAATAAGGTGACCTGTACTTATTTGAGGAGATGGGGCTTCAACAATTGAAGTGCCGCCTTTAGATAAATCTTGGAAAATTTGTTTCATGATATATTCTTCAACATTAAAGGTACTTTACCAGCGCTTGTTTTTACAGGTTCAGGTATAAATTTATAACTAAAAATTATGTCAATATTACTCGAATCGAAGTTACTATTGACAAAATCATTCGAATATATATTTTTCGAACTAAAATAAATTGTTGCATAACCTGGTTCCGATTGATGTACTTGTATATGTTTGACACAATCAAAAATTTTATGATGCCTACCAAAGATAAATCCAGTTAAATAAATCTTATTATTGTTCTTATCTAATATATATTCACCAGATCGTCCTTCAGAAATTTCAAAACAATCTAAAATATTCTCTTTATAAGTAGGAATTACTATATCTTCCGTATTATATCTAATTAGGGGTGATACCATATTATAATAACTAGTGCCGACAAGATTTTCGGCATTATCTATACAAATAGTCTCAACAAAACCATAGGTGTGGAATGGCGTATAACTATACTTTTTGTTTTTTTCATAAGCTAGAATACATCTTTCAGTATGACCATACCATGAGATAGAAGAACATTGAACTAACTGTTCTGCATTATTTCTGGCAATAGGAGATGGAAGTTCAGATCCCAAAAACATTCCTTTTATATTGTTTTTAAAGTAAGTAAGTAATGGATGATGATTTTCATTCAGCCAAAAAATTAAATCAAAAATAGCACTAGGATAACCATGTAAATAGACAGGATTATATTTAATACAAGCTTTAAACAAGTGATCTGCTATTACAGGAAATGGCTTATAAATATCAACAGTCAATTGATGTCGAATAGAATCATAAGAAACTACATTTTCTATATCAGATCGCCCACCAAACATAATTTTTAAATGACTTTGTTTATAAGCTAAATTAGCCCAAACGTGATGCATATGTGCCCACTCATGAGGTACTGAGCTAGGCTCAATGTAAAATGCAAATGGTTTTCCACTACTACCACCTGTATTAGCTAAGCTTTTCTTTAATTTATAATTAGAACGATACTCTAATGGCACGTCTTGTAAAATTAATTTATTTATAACAGGAATTTCTTTAATATCATCGTATGATTTAAGATCGACAGGTTTAAAGTTACAATCATTATAAAAATCATTATAAAATGGAATATTATTATATGCATACATAGAAATATATTTAACTTTATTAAATATAAAATCTTTTTTCTTTGCAGCATTATATTTATCAAATTGATTTATCTCTATAATTCTTTTTTTATAAATCCCCCCCATAAAAGGCCTTATACCATATGGAATTTTAGCAACCATATTACCAACACTATAAGGCAAATTGACTAAATTTTTCTTCATAAAATCAATGTAATTCATCTTGCTTACCTTCATGTATATTTAAAATATTGTAGAAAATTTCCCTCTGCTTTAACCATTTAGTTTCTGGTGTAGTATAAGTAGTTAATTGATCTAAGCCATTAGCTATTAAAGATTTTATTAAATTTTCATTTTTTTTAAGGCTAATTATTTTTTCAACAATATCCATTGCATTAAAAGGATCAAAATAAATTGCTGCTTCTTTACATAAACCATGAGAAAAATCTCTATCGGATGTGAGTAGAGGTCTTTTACTAATAAATGCTTCGGGATAAGCACTGGTAGATGATTCTGCTAATGTAGGCAAAAGTACTGCATTATTTTCTAAATATTTTGCAGCCAACATTTTATAATCAACTGGTCCGTAATTATTTAATAAATTCTTTGCTTCTTCATTTTTGCATAAGTTTTTAATTTTATCAAAATCAGATTTTTTCAACATGAAGTTAAAATTAATATCAAAAATTTTTCTTTCAACTAAAATATTACAAACAGCCGAAATTATTTCTAAATTTTTATGAGGATAATAAGATGAAGGTACTATTAAACTAAAATTATTTTTCTCATTAAAATTTTTATTTTCTTTAATATTTCTTTCAAAAATAGGAGAATAACAATTTTCAACAACAAAAATTTTATCCAAACCAATATTTAACAATTTAGATAAATTTTTCCTTACAACTTCTGTTTCAACCACATAATAATCTGCATTTTTTTTAAATAAATATTGCTTAACAATATACATTAATTTAATTCTTAGCTTTTTTGAAAAGCTATATTTTAAGTAATCCTGTACTTCAGGATAAAACATAAGACCTAAAGCAAAACCTTGTAAATTTGGTGCCTTAGAACGCCAATAGGAAGGCCCAAAAACTGTAAAGACCAGATCTGGATTATATTTAGCCTCTATATCTTTCATAATTTTAGATAATTTTAATTTATTTGAATTTTGGATAACTTGATAATTTTTAAATGCTAATTTTGTTTGATCTGAAAGCTGTCTATCGATTTGAGAAGTAGCAACTACAATAGCCTCGATAGATTTATCATTTGATAAGTTTTCTAAAAAGCTAAGGCCTACTTGAACCCCGCCCCCAATATTAAGTAATGTACAATCAACTAATATTTTCATTTTAAACTTCTCAAAATTAAGAAAATCTATAAATAAGATTATAAGATATAAAATCAATAAATGAATGAGCAAAAACCTCACCAAAGCGAGAAAACCCTAAAAATATAAACCAGATAAATGAAGTTAAAATTATAAGATTTCTTAAAAATCTATCTGAATTTAATAAAATACTAGAATATATAAATACCATAAAAATACATTCATATCGATAAAAACGAACAAAAGAACTTGGAGAAATTACCAAAATAAATATAGAGATTAAAAAGAAAAATAAAAATGCAACTGTTATTTCCTTCTCTACTTTATTTTTAAAGATTAGAATAAATACAAAAGTTAATAATGATTCTATCAAAAATTGAAATAAGGAACTAAAATCTATTGTATTTTCTTCTGACAATTTACTATTAACTTTAGCACCTAATCCGCCATCCGCCGTAACAATTGAAAAATAGAAGAAAATCAACCCCATTATTAAAAATAATAATGAAAATTTAACAAAATTTTTTAAATTATATAAATTCATTCTACTTGTATAAATAATAAGAGGAAGTGGAATAGAACTAAAGTGAAATGTTGGTGATATATATATAAGTAATTTATTTTTGTTTTTTAAAAATAAACTATAAGCCAAAAAAATAAATGCCATAGCGAATCCAGCTCTTATAGCAGAACCTTGATAAGCAAAAAAAGTAATTGTATTTGTATATAAAAAAACAAAAAGTAAACCACAATTCTTCCATTTATTTCCTGCAATATAAATTAGAAATAAACTCAAAATTGTCAAACAAACATGTATATTAAAAGAACTATGAGTAAAATAAGATATTAATTTAACTAAAGCCCAAAATAATGGCTCACCAGAACCTGTTAAAGACGTAATGGTAGTAAAATTTTTAATAATTGAAAAAATATTATTATCAACCACCCATTCAAATGCTTGATAATAATGAAATAAGTCCTCACCAAACCCTATTTCTTTCCCCAAATAATAAGGCCGATTTGCTAACATAATAGAATAATTCAAGGAATAATATAAAAAAAATAAAAAATCAAAAATTTTTATATTTTTATTTTCGAATCTATAATTAAATCTAAATAGCACATATAAAAAAATAAATAAATTAGGTAGAAGTAAAAAAATACCTGAAATTAAAGTTAAAATTAATACTTTTGATAAAGAAAAATTTTGCATTAAATAACACTCAAAACTATTTCTTCAAGATTAAGGGAATCATAAATTTTAGATGCATCTGAGTCATTATTGATTAATTTCAATATCACTTTTTTCATGACTTCAATTTCCCTAAAATCAACTAAGCAACAATATCCTTTTTTTTCAAAATCATATAGGCTTTTAACTTCATTACACAAGAATTTAATATTAAAACCCAAATATTCCCATACTTTATTTGGAGCACAGTATAAATTATTCAAATTAATTAAATCATAACTCATAATACCTACATCTGCATAACTGGTAATTTCTAAATGATATGGGGCTGGGACATATCCTAAATATTTTACTTTGTCACTTTTAGAAATAAGTTCATTTACATAATTATGATCTGGTCCCATTAACCAAAATTCGACATTTTCAATATCTTGTATTGCTTCGATTACTGGTTCTAGACTACGATCTTTACTAATATGACCTTGATAAATAATGACCTTATTATTAGGGTTTACATTCGCTAAAATTTTCTTAGTTAACTCGTGCGTAGGTTGCATTTTTCTAGTACGAGGATGACTATACGGTTTATTTGGTAATACCACTGGGCGTTCTTTTAGTCCAAGCCAAACCTGTAAGATTGCAGCACGATTTTCTTCTGGAGATACAACTTTTTTAGCTTTTTTAGCAATTGGTTTAATACTTTCTAAAAGATCACGATGAGTATCGTATAACTCATGTAATTGGAGAATATATTCATTAGTCTCTAAGAATTCTAATCCTTTACATGCACGTGCTGTATCTAAAGAACCTAACCAGATTAAATCATCTTTACTTGCAAACTTACTTAAAGTTTTTTTAACAAAGGATCTATAATCAATATAATTTTTTAGTTTTCTTAACTTATTAACTTTATGTGATTGCGGCAATATAAATTCTTGAAAATTTTCTTTATCCAACCCACTCTCTTGAGTTGAAACGAATTTCACTTTATATTCTTTACTATCAAGTAAACACTGTATAACTGTCATTACTGGTGGTAAATTTACAACATGAGACCTTAATAAAACCCAAATAGTTTTAGATTTTTTCACGATTTACCACCTTATAAAATAAAGTTTGAACTATAGTTAATATTAAATAAGAGGCTAAAAAACCCCATGCTAAACTTTCAGCCACATTTTGGCTTGATAATATATAGGTTACAGACAAAAGAGTTACTGCCCACACCAAATTCATCCATGTCCCAAACCATGCTCTATTAATAGATGGCCAGAGACTCGCAAATATTGCATTTGTACTAAAGCATATAATAGTTAAAAGCATGATATAAAAATTATTTACAATTACATCATTTTTGCTATCAATGATGTAAAAGTATAAATCTTTAAATAAAAACAGTATTACTACAACAATTATGGAAAAACCAATATTGTATTTCGCAATTTTCGTAAAATCTTTTTCACCATTTTCACTTGAAAACTTAGAAATTAAATAACCGTTTAATGCATTTGGAATAAAAACTGCTACCAGATACATTTGATATATAATATTAAAATAGGCTAAGTTTTCATAACCATTTTGTTGACTTGACATCAATTTAAATGAAAAACCAATTACAGGTGCAACCATTATTCCTGAAAATATTACTGGCAGTGTTAAATTCCTAAAACTATTTTTGATTATACTTAAATCAGATTTCGAAATTTTAGTAGCCTGAATACTTAAAACCTTATTTGCAGCATAAAAATTAAAAACAAACAGACTTAACCGATATAAAATTAAAGATAAAAATACACCTACAACGCTAAACTGATATATAAAAAGTATACTTACCGGCAAAAATATAAAAAAATTAATTAAATTATTTTTAAATATTTTATCAAAACACTTCATTCCATTAAGAACTGCTTCACTAATTGCATTGTAAGCACTAAATAATGTAAATAAAAACAAAAATAAATATACACCTAAATCAACAATACTTCCTTGTCGGTCAACAGATAAGAAAAATATTAGAGTACTTAAAAATAAAGAAAGAAATGTAGATAATATATAGTTATATTTCACATACAATTTTGACAAATTGGTATTTTTATTTTTTGCTACAAAACTGTTAACTGCGACAGATGCTCCCATATTTGAAACAGCACCAATTGTTGCTGTAAGCGCAAGCACAAGCGCAATAAAACCATATTCACCAGGTAAAATATACCTAAAACTAATAATATTAATTAATAATATTATTAGTTTAGAAAATACACTTGCACCTAATGAATAAATAACTTTATTCATTATTAAATACCAACAGCATTCACATTATATATAATATTGTGTTCTTTAAACTGTTTATGAGCAACTAATACCACTTTGATATCAGCACTTAAAGATTCTGCAAAATCGACTAAATTTACTTTTTCTAAATTTTTAGGTAAGGTCTTAATATTCGGTTCAATCGCTAAAATATTTAAACCTTGCTCAGCAAGCTTTTTGGTAATTTCTAAAGCAGGGCTTTCACGCAGGTCATCAATATCTGGTTTAAATGCCAAACCATAACAGGCAACCGTTACATCTTGAATGGTTTTTTCCGGGTTTGCCTGTAAAAACTCGGCAATTTTAATTTTTACCTGATCAATCACCCATTCAGGCTTCGCATCATTTACCTCACGCGCAGTACGAATCAAACGTGCCTGTTCAGGGGTTTTCGCTACAATAAACCAAGGATCAACTGCAATACAGTGCCCGCCTACACCCGGCCCCGGCTGTAAAATATTGACACGCGGGTGGCGGTTAGCAAGTGCAATCAGCTCCCACACATTAATATCCAGCTTGTCACAAATAATTGATAATTCATTGGCAAAAGCAATATTTACATCACGGAAAGAGTTTTCTGTGAGTTTGCACATTTCCGCAGTACGTGCGTTGGTTTCAATACAACTGCCCTGTACAAATGTTTTATACAAATTACATGCAGCAGTTGAACAACGCGTTGTCATACCACCAATAATTCGGTCATTACTAATCAGTTCTTGTAAAACCTTACCTGGCAATACACGTTCAGGACAATGCGCAATTAAAATATCTGCTGCTTCACCTGCCTGCTCAGGAAATGCTAAATCAGGACGTGCTTCAGCTAACCATGCCGCCATTTGTTCTGTTGCGCCTACTGGTGAAGTTGACTCGAGAATAACCAAATTACCCGGTTTTAAATAAGGTGCTAACGCTTTAGAAGCTGCTTCAATATATTTAAGATCGGGCTGGTAATCATCTTTAAACG
>CAZBNS010000057.1:0-11596 GCA_964493475.1 uncultured Rhizobiaceae bacterium
GCTGGATTTTCTTAATGAAGAATGAGTTTAGAAAATCCTCATACGGAATCCATAAAATATTGAAACAATAACAAATCTTTATTTTATTGTCTTTTTTCCTGGATTACGCAGGTCAAGATTTTGTAATACTCACTTCGTTCGTTAACAAAATCTAGCCTGGTAATGACAGGGCTGAGGGGGGGGAACTCCGTGCTTTTGTCAACAACTTTGTCTCAAAATCTAGCATGGTAATGACAAGACTATGAAACTTTGTTAACACAATAATATTCATTTCAAATCGTTTGTTCTTTGCGGAAAAGATTACAATTATTCAAGAGCGTCCAGTTCCCACCTAGACCTTATAATCAACTTTTCTTGCTCTTTTTCAAATTTATTCAATCTCATTTTTTCCACTCCAGCCCAAGCGACCATTACGCCATTATCAGTACACAACTTCAATGATGGAGAAATCACATCATAGCCAAAATTTTTGCAATACTCAACCATATTATTTTTAATATATTGATTTGCCGATACGCCGCCGGCAAAAATAAGTTTATTTAAAAAAATCCCCTTCCCTTTCAAATATTGAGCCACATTTTTAAACCTGTCTTTCAATATATCAAGCACAGTTTTTTGAAAACTTGCCGCAATATCGCATACATCTTCATGAGACAATTTTTTATAGCTCAAATCATAATTATAGTCCATGGCAGTAATTTTTTCAATCTCCCTTCTAACTGCAGTCTTTAATCCAGAAAAAGAAAAATTAAAATTATTTTCAACACTTCTACCCTTCCCTACCGCATCAATCAATGGTTTAACAAACTTAAACTTATTTTCATCGCCCTGCTCCGCTAATTTTTCAATTTTAGGACCGCCAGGATACTCCAAACCCAGCATTTGAGCCACTTTGTCAAAACACTCCCCCAAACTATCATCTATCGTATCGCCAATTTTTTCATAATCGCCAACACCCCTTGCCAACAATATTTGTGAATGTCCGCCAGAAATCAAAAAAATCAAAAATGGAAATTCCAAATCACTAGTCAACCTTGAAGTCAAAATATGCCCCTCCAAATGATTAACAGAAATAAACGGTTTATCAAAAACACTCGCCAAAGTCTGCCCCATAATAGCCCCAACAATCAGCCCACCCATCAAACCCGGACCGCAAGTCGCCGCAATCGCATCCAAATCTTCAAATTTCAAACCGGCATTATTAACAGCTTTTAACACAACCATTTCAATAACATCAAGGTGATTTCGTGAGGCTATCTCAGGAATAACACCGCCAAACTCTTTGTGTATATCAATCTGAGAAACAACAATATTAGATAAAATCTCCTTGTTGTCATTGACTATCGCAATGGCGGTCTCATCGCAGCTGCTTTCTATGCCTAGAATTTTCATTTATTAAATATTTATATTGTTGATAATTAATATAATTACTTGTATTTTTTATTCAAATATTTTTATAAATAAATTTTAATTTCTTGAAAATAAAAAAATATATCTTATAATCCTATTGTTTTAAATAATTATTTTTATATTAGGAGACTTGATGAAAAAAATTCTAGTTTTATTATTATCTATTCTTATTCTAACATCTTGTGTTTCTATGAGTTCTAGTGAAAAAAGAGCTTATAAGGAAATACAAAAATATAAGTTAGACAAAGATGCTGAGAAAGAAAAATCTATTGCTGCTGCTGGTGTATTGGCATTATTACCTGGTGGTGGTAATTTTTATCTTGAACAGTATGGAGCCGGAATATTAAACCTTTTAACTTGGCCTTTTTCGGTAGCATGGTCATTCCCTCAAGTTTTAATTGATACATCTACAATAAATAAACAGTCTATTGTTGACTTTTATAAGTATGATAAAGATGGTCAACTGTTGTTGGAAGCAGCTAGAGAAGGCAAATACAAAGGCGGTTTATCTAGTGTGAGTGAAGAGGATATATTGATTGGAAAAAGAAAAGAAGAAAAAGAAGCAAAAAATAACTCTTCAGAAAAAGTTATAATTAACAATAATTTTAATAATTATAATAAACCTACAGAATAATATAAATATTTATATTATAAATCATCCGTCAAATAAAATTGATGGATGATTTTTATTATATCTACTTAACAAACATTAATTAAAATAGTTTGCAACATTAAGAAATGTCCCAAGACAAAGGAGAACAACTTTACATAAAAGTTTAATAAAAAGAGACAAAAAATGATTATTAATAAACTAAAGAACTTAACAATATTCTAAAGAGTTGATCATGATATTAAACCTTATAATATTTAAGCTTCGAAAAACTTAAATCCATAATGTTTTAAAAATCTCAAATCACCTTCATATAAATATCTCATATCCGAAATACCATATTTCAGCATAGCAAGCCTTTCAATGCCAAAACCAAAAGCAAAGCCCTGATATTCATCTGGATTTAAACCTACATTTTTTAAAACTGTTGGATGAAGCATTCCGGAACCGCCAAGTTCAACCCAATTATTGCCTTCGCCGAATTTGATGATTTTTCCACCCTCTTTCGTGCATTTCATATCAACCTCCATACTTGGCGCTGTATATGGAAAATAGCTAGGTCTAAATCTTAGTGTCATGTTCTCAACTTCAAAAAATTTTCTACAAAATTCTGCAATTAAATATTTTAAATTAGCCATAGTCATACCAATATCAACGTAAAAAGCTTCAATTTGGTGAAACATTGGAACGTGTGTGGCATCAAAGTCTCTTCTAAACACTTTTCCCATTGTGATTGTTTTAAACGGTGGCTTGCCTTTTAACATATCCCTAACCTCAATGCAAGTTGTTTGGGTTCTTAAGACAATTTCCTTTCCATCATCAGAATTTTGCATATAAAAAGTATCCTGCATTTGTCTGGCTGGATGGCTTGGCGGCATATTTAGAGCCTCAAAACAGTACCAATCATCTTCAATTTCTGGTCCATCGGATATAGTAAAACCCATTGATTGAAAAATTTCTTGCAATTCCCTTTGAACCTTTGTCATTGGATGTATAAACCCATCTTCTGTCTTTCTTGCTGGTATTGTAATATCTAATTCCTCATTTTTGAGATTTTCTTTGATTCTCTGATTTTCAAAATCTTGTTCTAAGGCAAAAATCTTATTCTCAGAAAAAACTTTTAATTTATTTACTTCTGCACCGTAAATTTTTCTTTCTTCTAAGGATAAATCTTTTATATTTTGCATCAAAGCCGTAATCAAACCGTTTTTACTCAAAAATTCATTTTTTATTTCTTTTAATTGTTGTTCGTTTTGAGTATTTTTTATTTTTTCTTCAAAAGCAGATCTAATCTTTTGTAATTTTTCCATATTTAAACCTTTGACTATACACAGTATAAGATATATTTTTTATTTAAATTGTCAATATATGGCCTGGGTAATTTAATATTATAATTATTGTATTTAAAGTTTATTATATAAATTTTATTTTGTTGAAAATATTTTGTAGCTCCTCTTTGTTGCAATGCGATAAAGCGGAGCTGCTTTAAAAAATAAATCATATTTTATTATACGTGGAACTCTATACTTTCTTCCAAACTCTTTGTTTATTAATTTCTTCCTTTTCTCTAAAAGCTTCTTCTAAATCAATATTATGTTGGTTTGCGATGGAGCATAAATATATAAAAACATCTGCCAGCTCTAATTTTACATCCCCAACTGTTGAACCGCTTCCCACACTTCCGCCTTTCATATTTTTTCTAATTGCGGAAAAAAGCTCTCCGATTTCTTCGGCCATCAGCATGCATTCCCAAGGTTTATTATCTGTTTGAAAACCCCTTTCTATTTTTAGCTGTCTGACATATTCTTGAAAATCTTGAATTGTTGGCTTTTCTTTTAAAAACAATTTGCTTTCCGTCATATTAATTCCTTTGTTAAATATCCAAATTAACTACATTTAAAGCATTTTCCTGTATAAAATCACGCCTTGGCTCAACAATATTGCCCATTAATGTTGCAAAAGTCTCATCAGCGGCAGCAGCGTCTTCAATTGTCACTTTTAACAATGTTCTGTTCTCTGGATTTAATGTTGTTTCCCATAGTTGATCTGGATTCATTTCACCAAGTCCTTTGAATCTTTGTATTGTAATTCCTTTTAAACCAGCGTCATTTATTATTTTTGCAAGTTCAGACGGTCTGTTTGCTTTATAGAAATCTTCTTTTTTTGTGAAATCAACCCAATCGCCAAAGTTCTCTAATATTTCTTTTCTGATTTTGTTTAACTCAATAACTTCTGGCATTGCAAGAATTTCATCTTTTAATGTAAATTTTGTTATAACAGCTTTGTATTCTTTTTTAATTATGAGGCTGCCATCAAAAGTAATTTCGTAAGACCATGTTGTGTCTTCATCTTTCTCGTATTGATTTAATTTAACAATCAATTTTTCCGCTAAATCTTTCATGGCTTCTGGATTTGTGAATACTTTTTTATCAAATCCTCCGCAAATAATTAAGCTCTCAGCTATATCAAAAGGCAGGTTTCTTGAAATGTTTTTCAATAAATTATTGAATAGTGTAATTTTTTTAGCATAATCAATTAAATCTTGCCCTGACTTTATTAGTCCATGGCTATTTTTAAATGAAGTGTCATTGCATGCGTTAGTAATTATATATTCGGTATATAAAGTTTCATTTTTTATATAAGTTTCCGCTTGTCCTTTCTTTATTTTGTATAAAGGAGGCTGTGCGATATATAAATAACCACCTGTAATAATTTCCGGCATGTGTCTATAAAAGAATGTAAGATATAATGTTCTAATGTGGGATCCGTCAACATCGGCATCGGCCATTATTATAATTTTGTGGTATCTTAATTTTGAAATATCAAAGTCTTCTTTTCCAATTCCGGTTCCTAATGCCGTGATAATCATACCCATTTTTTCAGATGAAATTACTTTATCAAACCTTGATTTTTCTGTATTTAAAATCTTACCAAATACTGGAAGAATTGCTTGATATTTTCTATCTCTACCAGTTTTTGCGGAACCTGCAGCAGAATCTCCCTCAACCAGATAAACCTCAGAAAGCGTTGGATCTTTCTCTTGGCAATCGGCCAATTTTCCGGGCAGATTAGCTATATCTAAAGCGCCTTTTCTTCTGGTTAATTCCCTTGCCTTTCTTGCTGCAATTCTAGCTCTCGCTCCCTCAAATGCTTTTTCAATAATTGTTTTTGCTTCAACTGGATTTTCTTCAAAATATCTGTCCAAAAACGCAAGCGTCTGTCCTTCAACAATAGTTCTAACTTCTGAGGAAACTAATTTGTCTTTCGTTTGAGAAGAAAATTTTGGATCCGGAACTTTTGCGTGAATAATTGCAGTCAGTCCTTCTCTAATATCATCGCCAGTTAATTCTAATTTATATTTTTTTGCCAATTCTGACTTATTTGAATAGTCAGTGATGGATCTTGTTAATGCGCTTTTAAAACCTATCAAATGCGTTCCACCATCGCTTTGTCTAATATTGTTTGTAAAACAAAGCATATTTTCATAATATCCATCATTCCAAGCTAAAGCTAATTCAAATGAAACACCTTGTTCTTCTTTGCTTTTATAAAATAGCGGTTTTGCAATACTTGTCTTTCCTCTATCTAAAAATTTTACAAATTCTAGCAATCCTTCTTCAAAATGGAAAAATTCTTTTTTTGGTTCTTCTTTTCTTTCATCAATCAATTCTATTGAAACAAACGGATTAAGAAAAGCCTTTTCTCTTAATGCTTTTTCAATTGTTTCGTAATTAAATTCTGTAATTTTAAAAATTGAAGCATCAGGGAAAAATACAGTTTTAGTTCCTGTCTTGCTGCCAACTTCACCAATTATTTTTAAAGGTTCAACTCTTTTTCCTCGTCTAAACTCTATAAAATGTTCTTTGCCATTTTGCCAAACTACCACTCTCATCCAATCAGACAAAGCATTTACACATGACGCACCTACGCCATGTAGTCCGCCAGCTATTTTGTATGAGTCATTATTGAATTTTCCACCAGCGTGTAAATCCGTCATACAAACTTCAACGGCTGACACACCTTCAACTGGATGAATACCAGTTGGAATACCTCTGCCATTGTCTTCAACAGAAGCAGAACCATCTTTATTTAATGTAATAATAACCTTTGTAGCATAGCCAGCCAACGCCTCATCAATACTATTGTCAACTATTTCATAAAGCATGTGATGCAAGCCAGATCCATCATCCGTATCGCCAATATACATTCCTGGTCTTTTTCTAACGGCTTCTAGCCCTTTTAATACTGTAATCGCACCAGCATCATATTTTTTATTATCAGCCACAACACTACCTTCCTTATTATCATTCATTTTTATATTTGTGTTCTTTTAATTAAGATAAATCAATCATAGAGCATAATAATTTAATTTCAAGAAGAATTTAATCATATATTGGGTAATATTGTTTTAATATTTTGTTTTGTTGAAAATTGATTTGTAGCTTCCCTTTATCAACATAGTTGACAAAAAAGAGCTATTAACAACTATATTAACGCATAATTTTATCTACATAAAAAAATAGTGATAAAATAAATTAACTTTACCACTATTAATTTACAAAAAATATATATTAATTATTTCTTTTTTGTATCTTTTTTGTCAGTTTTTTTAGTTGAGCAACCGCAACCACATCCTGCCATAACTATTACCATTTTTATTAATAATTTAATAACCACCCTACATATTTTTGATTTTATATTGTTTTTTTAAAAACACAACAAAAAATAAAAATAGTATCGTATTAATAAAATGAATAGTTGCAGCTGATTTGAAATTAAATAATATTTTTAAATAAATGTATTTATAATTAACAACTAACCGTGGATATATTAATCTCAATTCTTGCATTGGTATGTATTGTTATAGCGGCATATATTTCAATTTTAAATTGGAATACTTATTAAGTGTTATAAAAATTTATTCTCAATTTTTTTAAAAAGAAAATAAGTTAAGCTGAAAAATAATATATCAAGGAAAAACTGGTATAAAGAATTAGAAATTGGATAGGAAAAATTGTGTAAAATACTAAAAATTAACCACTGAAGTAGGGAATTTAAAAAAGCGAAAATTGAAAAATCTCTAAGAACAAATATAAATTTGTCTGGAGTATAAAAATGATGTCTTAAAAAATTTATGAATTTACTGGTTATTAGCCAAATTAAAGATGTCGTAGCTAGTGGAAAATTATTAAAAATGTCAAAAAATATACCAAATATAAATATTGAGAAATAGGGAATTTCATCTTCGTTAATTATAAAAAAATAGAATACTAAAATTGATGGAATATTTGGAAAGATTGAAACTATTGAAAAAAATTTGATTGGCATACTTGCAAAAGCAGAGAAAAATATGATTATAAAATATAATGCGATATTTTGAATGGTTGTAAAGATTTTATTGCTTCTGCTCTTAAACATTAAATTAATAGTTTGCTTTAAATGTAAAAAAATTGTATGTAATAAAATTAATTTGTCAATTATACACTTAAAAACTTACAATATAATTGTTAATAGCCCTCCCTCCCCTTTTTTTGTTGTTCGGAAATTTTGACTTTATCAGAGCTTTGCTGAACGACAAAACGAGCTGTAGAAAATTAGTTATGATACCCCAAAACAAATAATAACTACTTAAAATTTTGAAGCACATAATTACCAATTATTCTAATATTATAACTTGTTTTTAATTATCTTGGTTGTAAAATATCAAACAGTTATAATCTATATTATATTTTGATGAATAGGGAAAAGCTATTGGCAATTAAAAAGAAAAAATTAATCATTATCATTATTTTATTTGCTTGTTTATTGGGTTTATTTTTTTGTCGTAAAAATAACTATATTAAAAGTGAATATAATACAATTTTAACTCCTATAATTAATACTCAAAATAAATCAATTTTCAATATAAAAGAACTAAATATTAAAGATTTAAAGAATAGAATTATTGTATTGAATGTTTATAATATAAAGGATTTTTCCTACATATTTTCTCTAAATTTGGCTAATAAATTGGAAAATCTTTTTAAGAATAAGATTACTATTATTGATGTTATTACGGATGAATATCAACTAGATAATAATACATTAATAAACTATATAATTAAAAACAGCGTTGAAAGGCCAGTAATTAATATATCCAATACTGATCTTAATAAGGTTTTGGATTATAATGGAAATTATTTCGTTTTGATTGATAATAAAGGCATTATACAAAAAGAATGGAATTTTAATGAAATTAAGGAAATAGAGCTAATAAATAACATAAATAAATTATTAAATCAGCAGGATAAAATAAATACATCAAAATTGTCAGAAATTTCATTAGAAAGGGAAAAAGTTCCTGAAACGTTTATAAAATCTTTAAATTATATTAAATATATAAGCAGCAGTAAAGAGGGTATTCCTTTTTTCCTTATCTCCGATGCAAAAGGCAGAAAAATATATGTCATGACATTAGATGGAAATATAGTAAAACAAATTGGCAGTGGCAAAGAAGGCAAAACAGACGGTATTGCTGTAAATTCAAGTTTTTGCTATCCTTTTGGCTTAGCTGTAGACAATCAAACGCTATATGTATCAGACACTTGTAATAATCTAATTAGAAAAGTCGATTTGGAAACACTGGAAACAAGCTCAATATTAAAAATAAATAAACCATTGGATATTGAGGTACTTGATGATAAATTAGTTATTTCAACGGCCGATGAAAATTCATTAGTAAAATATGATTTAAAAACTAATAAAATGGAGGCGGTAGATTGTAAATTTTGCTCAAAAGATATATTAAAGTTGAGCAAATATAGCAACAAAATATATTTTTTAAACTCTATTGATAATGTTTTATATAGTTTAGACAAAAATAATGAAATAAAAAAAGAAATTGATTTTAAAGAATTAAATTCAAGCAATGAAATTAATATAAATGACGGCTATAATTTTCATATAGATGAAACCGGCTTTTATTTTGTAGATAAATTTAACAATAGAATATTAAAAGTTAGGGGCGGAGAAATAAAAGAATATAGTTATAATAAAAATGACAATATTTACGATTTGCCAACGGACATTGTGGATGTTAAGGACAAATTATATATTACCAATGAGAATAATAAAAAATTAATTCAATTAGATAAAAATACCGGCGATACAAAAATAATAAATATAAATTTTGGCTATGAATATAATAAATTAAAGATAGGATATGATGATTTTCTAGATATTAACAATATAAAAGAAATTAAATTAAATTCAAATAATAATAGTGAGATTGTGTTAAATTTAACAAATAACTATTCATTTGAAAGAATGGCGCCACAATCATTATCCATATTTGAAGAAGATAAAGAAAATCACGCCGCAATACTTATCAAATCATATACTAAAGATGAAATTTTAAAAAATAATACTTTAAAATTACCAAATTTAGAAGCAAATATAATTTATTATATAAAAGGTGATTTTTATTATTGTAATTATGCAAAAGAAACACCATGTTTAGTCAACAAATACAATAGAAAAATTGTTGTTGATAAAACATCAAACAATAGTAGCATTATTGTGGATTTTCTATATTAGACACTGTTCACAAAGGTTTTTTTATAAAAATCAACACCTTATAATTTTTGCATTTAAAATCCAACTTTCACTTCAAGATACTGTTTTTGTGAAAGCGATTTAATCTGCAAAAACATTTGTGAATAGCGTCTAAAACTATTTTCAATTTGCAATAATTATTTCTTATTTTTCAATGTTGGAAAAAATAAAACATCTTTAATATTTGGAGTTGAAGTCATAAACATAACCAACCTATCGATACCTATACCAACACCGCCAAGTGGTGGCATACCAATTTCCAATGCGTGAACAAAATTTTCATCCATAGGCATAGCCTCAGCATCAAAATTTCTGTTTTCCTCTTGTTTTTTTAATCTAGTGTATTGGTCAATCGGATCATTTAACTCTGAATAAGCATTCGCCAACTCAACACAACCAGCGAACAATTCAAATCTCTCAACCAAATCACTATTTTTTCTATTTATTTTTGTTAAAGGACAAGCTTCAAGAGGGTGATCAACGACAAATGTTGGTTGAATTAAATGTTTTTCACAAGTTTCTTCAAATAATTGCAACAACAACTCCCCACGGCTCTTTTTTTCTTCTACATCAGCACCTAAAGCTCTTAATTTTTTGATAATATCATTTTTTTCTATATTTTCGGGACTCTCAACACCAGCATATTGTCTTAAACCTTCATGAATGCTTAATCTTTTAAATGGCGCTTTAAAATCAACCTCCATACCCTTATAATTTACAAGTGTTGAGCCATTATTAATTTTTTTAACAATACTTTCCAATAATTGTTCCACATTATTCATTTGATCATTATAATCAGTATAAGACTCATACCACTCAATCATTGTAAATTCTGGATTATGAGTAGTATCAATACCTTCATTTCTAAAGTTTCTACCAATTTCGTAGACTTTTTCAAAACCGCCAGCTATCAACCTTTTTAAATACGTTTCAACACTTATTCTCAAATACAAATTCATGTCAAGAGCATTGTGATGAGTTATAAATGGCTCAGCAGCAGCTCCCCCATAAATTGATTGCAATATTGGAGTTTCAACCTCCATAAAACCTTTATCATCAAGATACTTTCTAATTGTTGAAATAATCAAAGTTCTTTTTTTAAATATATCTCTAACATCCTGATTCATTACCAAATCAATAAACCTTTGCCTATATTTCAATTCTTGATCCGTTAGACCATGAAATTTTTCAGGGAGATTTGCAATTGACTTACTCAAAAGCCAAATTTTTTGGCAATGCAAGCTTAATTCCCCTTTATTCGTTCTAAATACATATCCTTCAATACCTATAAAATCACCAATATCAAGCAATGGCACAAGTTTTTGTTCATCCTCTGTCAATGTTGGCTTTGATAAATATATTTGAATTTTTCCATTTTCATCATGTATATCAAGAAACATAGCTTTTCCCATATCTCTTCTAAGCATCAACCTTCCGGCAGCCTTATAAACTTTATCTTCCAATTTTTCTCCAGCCTGCAAAAAATCATACTCTTGTTTTAATTGTTTTGAATCAGTGCTTCTTTTAAAATTATGAGGGTACGGTTCAATATGAGCCTCTTTTAAAGCCTTTAGTTTTAATAATTTCTGTTCATCAGCAGTTTCTGAAACTTTTTTATAATCCAATACGTTTTCCATTTTATTTTTAAATTAACAAGCTTAATAAGTATTGAATTTTTAAATTAAAAATCAAGAAAATTATAATTATTTGACAACAGTTCTAATATATTTATATTATATTAAGTCTTAATTAAAAGCATTGCATATCATTTTATAGCTCCCCTTTGTCAACAGACTTTACAAAGGGGAGCTATTTTTTATTATTAATCTTTCTTTATCACACTTTCTAATAAATTCTCTACTCTTTCAACCATACACTCGCAGGTTCTATGTCCTTCATGAGTTCTTTCTATATATCTTAATAGCCTTCTTAATGTTCTTATATCTCGTTTTGCATTAAAGTTATTGTTTGTGATGTATTGGA
>CAZBNS010000058.1:0-11209 GCA_964493475.1 uncultured Rhizobiaceae bacterium
ATTTCTCGGCCGGGCTATTTATTTAACGCGCCATTTAATTGCGCCCAACGGTCGCGTAGCTGCTTTGCGTGCCGTATAAAAAGCACGTTCCAGTCTGCCGTGATAACGATTCAAATATACAAAAAGTTTCTGTCAGCCACCAAACTACGGCATGAAAGCAGATGCCTGTTAGGTGCTGGCGGAATTGTCTTTCGTCGCTTCATAAAAGCACAGTCAGTGTCATGTTTTGCACTCTGTTGTCAGAGAGTTTTTGTCTGGGGTTGGTTGAGTGTCGGCGTTTAAATTTTTACAGAGGGGAAGGGAATTTTGTCTGCCGAGACTAGGTTACTGCCGATAGTGGGTAGAAAATGGAAAGCTTATTTGCAACCCAACACGTTTTACCTTTAAAATTAAAGTTGCAAATGTGCTTTACATTGTGCTGTTGGCTTTATCAGCAACAAAACTGTCTATTAGATGAAAGCAGAGGCAAGTATTCTTTTTGCAATCGCTTATTCCCTTGTCGCAGGGGAAAAAACACTCGGCGCAGTCGGTCATATTCTCAGGGCAGGTGAAAAATCACTCAGCGCAGAGGCTTATATTCTCAAAGCAGGAAGAAAATTACTCGAAGCAGTCGCTTATGTTCTCAGAGAGGTATCTTATATTCCTTTTTGGTATCAAAGAACACTAAAAGAAAAAGACTCAAGTTTGAGCCCTTTCCTTCATTCCTATTTCTTAATCTTCTTAAATGGAATTTTACTTACTTCTTTATATTGTGGGCTTGTTGCACCGAAAACTGATTTTACATATTTCTTTACTTCTAATGCAATATCTACGAGACCTATGCTGTCCTGATATAATAATGTATTACGTGTAATCATTGCATTTTTATAAGGGGTTGCGGCATTTATTACTGCTGTATTTAATGTTTTATAGTTTGTGAGAGTTGTATTAAGCCCTGCCACCTTTAAGTCAGTTTCGTTAGGAATATATAAGGGTTCGGCGGTCAAGCATACAATTAATTTTGTAAAATTATCAATCAAGCTGTCGTAGCTTTGTTGAGAAACGGAGATCAGATGTACTTCCAATGGAATGGGAGTAGTACCACCGGCAGACGGTGTAACTGGTGGTGTAACTGGCGGAGTTTTTGGGATAGCTGCACGTTTGCCCTGAATTTTTCTATTTATAGTTTTTGCATTATCAATGGTTAGTTTTGTTGCATCGGTAGCTTCGAGTGCATTTAAAATACGAGTACAGAATTTTTTAATAGGCGCAGGAGCTAATGCAAGTTCACGTGCATTGCGTGTGTTTTCATACGTTGTTCCATAAGTCTTAACAGTTTGTAATGCACTTTTTGCCGTTGTCAGAGTAGTTTGAAGTTGCGGAATTTTAAGCGCATTTTTTGATGGACTGTAAGAGGCTCCATAGCCTGAGCAAAAAGAAATTAAAACTTCAAAGTTTGCTACATTTTTGGCGTGTCCTGTTTCACTTGTAGATGCCATAATTATTGAATTAAATGTTAATAATTTTAAAAAATCAGTTATATTAAAAAATCTTTTTGTTTACATCCGAGTTTATCAATTATTTTATCAAGATAATCAAGTGTAAGGTTAACTTCTCCATTTTCAATATTCCATATATACTGCCTATCCACTTCGATTAAATCTGCCAGTTGCTGTAATGTCATGTTGTTTTGCTTTCTCAAGAATTTAATTCGCTTGCCAACAATTTCTTTTGCCGTATGTGTGAATAAACTATGCAAAGAAAAATGGTTTAATTGAGAATCTTGTAAATACAGTATCACTACAAATAAAAAAGCCTACAATTATTTTGAGGGCTTTCGTTTTGTTTTTAATTTTTGTAAAGGACGAATTATCTATAATCTCCAGCTTTATCATTTTGTTTTATTTTTTTTGGAAATACTTTTTTTTCGTATGTTATAGATGATTGTGTCCTTTATATCCTTAAAAAAATGAATTGAGCATATGATAAGTACAACAGTAAGTCCAATAACCCATGCATAACCGATTAACTTTTCAATCATACTGTAAGATTTTTATAATAATTATTTATTTACGATATTTTGACAGTGAACAAATATTTAATTAAGTTTATTTTTAAGAATTTTTATTATTAAATTGAAATTGTTAAATGCCGTTAAAGCAATTTGATGCCCTTCCAAAACAAATTCTTTTATTGCCTGAGACTGATTTGTTTTATTAAATTTAGTGGGATGTTTTAAGTCTATCAACATTACATACTTCACTCTTTTCTCCAGCGATTGATAGTAAAGATTGATTAGGGTTTCTACGCCAAATTTTGAAGTTTTCATATCCCCAAGAATCGGTAAAATATCTTTTTTTAAAAGAGCCCGTTCTCCTGTAAGCGATTTAAAAGGGTTTATTTTATAGTTTATTAAAGTTTCCGTTGCCTGTCCTAATACCATATCTGCTTCATTTTTGATAATCGGGTTTGTAAGTTGCAAAAAATGTTCTCCTCTTATATCGGATAAATCGGCATCGCAAAAAACGATTAATTCCGAACTTGATTTTTCAACGCCTAAAGCCATTGCATAACCTTTTCCTTTGTTTTCCGACAAATGTATATCAGTTATATGAAAATCTTTTTTTAATTCATTAATGATTTTTCCTGTTGCATCAATTGAACCATCGTTAACTACTATAATTTCGTTAAATAAATTGCTGTCAGCGACAATTTTTATCACGTTCTCTATTGTGCTCTCTTCATTGAAAGCACAGATAATAGCTGATACTCTTTTCATATTTTTATGTTTTTCTTAATTGCATTTTTGAACGTTTTCAATACTAAATCATAATTTTTTACAGCGGTGTATGCTATTTCCCAGCCTTCATTAATATAATTCGTGGTTGCTTTGGCAAATGGCACTTTTTTGTATTTATCTTTATGTGCTAATCCAACCAACCTGATAAATTTTAATGTTTTGCCCATTGATATGAAATAAAAATAGAGGAGTGTTTCTACACCAAACCTTGATTCTTTCATTTTGTCAAGAATTGGGGTAATGTCTTTTCTATATATAGCTCTTTCTCCTGTCAATATTTTTAAGGGGTTTATATCCTGGCTTAAAATATTTACGGTTGAGTATCCTAAAACCATATCACATTCTTTTTTTAATAGTGGTTTTACCATGTGGTTAATATATCCGGAAACAATCTTTGTTTGATCTGCATCAATGAATACAATTATTTCATTTTTTGCGTTTTCAACTCCAACAGCCATTGCATATCCTTTTCCTTTATTTTCTTTTAAATGAATGTCCGTAAGAGCCATGTCCTGTTTTAGTTCTTTGATTATTTTTTCAGTAGCATCAGTAGAACTATCGTTTACAACTATTATTTCATTAACAATAGAATATTCAGAAACAGACGTGATAACGTCTTTCAGTGTTTTTTCTTCGTTATAAACACAAATTATTGCTGATACTTTATTTATCATATGTACCTTAATTTATATACTTCACTTCTTACAAATTTCGCCCAATAATCACGGGAAATAGAATTATCGAATTTGTAATATGAAATTGGTTTTCCTATTTTAACCTTTATGGTTTTATTTCTTTTACTAAAAAGCTCACGGGGCAACAATGCCAATTCAAAATTCATATTAATCCGAAATGTTTTTCTTATAATGTATGTTAAATAAAAAAAAATGGAATTTTTTCCATAAAAATAAAAAGGTACAATATCACGTTTGTATGAAACAGATTTTTTAATAAAACTTTTTTGCCATTCGCTATCCTGAACTTTACATTTTTTTATCCTTGAAACCACACCTGCAGGAAAATGAGTAATTGGCAAATCCGATTCAAATAACTTTTCTAAGTCAACAAGGTATTCCTTTGGGTTTGTTCCGAATACATTTACTGCTGCAATTATCGGTTTTACATGAGGGATTAACGTAAAAACCTCATTACCTATAGCCCTAAAATCACCATATTTTGCAGCTATTGTATTTGTTAATATCAATCCATCAATAAAACCAAAGGGATGATTTGCAACAAAAAAACATTTGCCATTTTCAGGTAAATTTTCAATTCCTTCAATTTCAATTTTTATGTTTAACTCCTCAATTACTTTAGGTAAAAAATCAACACCTTCGTAATTTGAATATTTATTAAGAATATTATTTATTTCATTTTGCCGGATTATATATTTTAAAAAAGAAATACAGAAGAAAGGAAGTTTTTTCAGCATTTTTGAATTGCTTCCGTTGATAAGTTCTGAAAGATTTATATATTCCATATTTATCTAGATTTAGATAAAAATATCCCAGCCATCGAAGGATTATGAAAAAAACATAGAAAGTATGGAACAACAACCTTCGAGGCTGAGAGTATTTGAAATATTTCTTTTAACATCATTAATTAAAAAAGTCCAAATCGTTTAGATAAAATAAATAACCCAAGTAAAGCGCAAAAACAATGAATTGCCATGATAATATATTTTGATTTTTCATTATTGGATTTATTAACAGAATTGATAATTATAATATTCGATATGATTATTAGGCATAAAATAATATTTACTATCATTTTTAATAAGACATTACTATTGTTGACGATTAGTTGAAAAGGACTTTCTTAGCTTAAAATATAATTTTAATTTCCTTACCTTTAAAATTATTGTCAGGATTATCAATGTTGGGATCATATAATATCAGATTAAACAGAACTTTTTAATTATTTTCTTTTTGCTGAAGAGCTTTTTCAACGTATAAGCAAAGGTTTTCGAAACTTTCAACACCCATTTTAACATAGTCCTGAAATTCTAAACCAAATTCTTTTTCAATTTCAATAAGTATTTCTGCTTGTTCGAGGTAATCAGCCCCTAAGTCGCTCATGGTAGTTTCCGAAGTGATGGAAGTTTTATCAACCCCTAACTGATAACTGAGTATATCAGTTAATTTTGCTTTGATTTGTTCTTGATTCATCTTAATTAATTAATTTTATTATTGCTTTAATTTTCTAATTCAAGTGAAAATTTATCAGGATATTTTGCCGAAACACTTTTATACATCAAACTTATTGGTTGCATAACGGTTTTAACATTGTCGAGATTTTCCAGCACTCCTTTAATTCCGATTTCTTTCTTTTTATAGTCAATATAGCCAACTATAATAGGGACATTCACTTTTGAAGCCATATAAAAAAAGCCTTTGTTCCAATGGGTAACTTTTGCACGGGTTCCTTCGGGTGAAATAACAATATGCATTTCTTTTGAATGATTAAGTATTTCTACCACCTTGTAAATGGCATTTTTATTATTTATTCCACGAACAGGTATTGATCCAAATAAATTCATTGCTATGTTCATTGGAAAAAAGAAAAGTTCTTTTTTTGACAAAATAGTATGCCTAATTTCCATTTCGTTAAGAAACAGCTTGCCGTATAAAGCATCATAATAGCTTGTATGAGGCGCGAATATGGTAATGCTTTTTTTTACATCAGGAAAATTCCCGTTAATTTTCCAGCCCAATATTACAGTAAGAAAATATCCAGATATTGTTTTCATAATTTGTGACTATAATTTTTTTAACAAAATTGCACCGCTTGAATATCCCCCTCCGAAAACAGAAATAACAATTAAATCGTTTATTTTAAATCTTCTCCAATTTTGTGATAAAACAATAGGAGTACTCGCTGATCCAGTATTGCCAAGTTTTTCAATATTGGAAATTACTTGCGATGGCAATAGTTTTAACTCCTTTGAAATATAATCTGTTATTCTAGCATTTGCCTGATGAGGAATAAAATAACTTAATTGATTAAGAAGGATGTTATTTTTTTGTAATATTTGTTCCGTTTCCTTTATCATATGTGTACAAGCATATTGAAAAACATCTTTTCCGAAAGGCATTTTAAGTCCACCATTACTCGGTCTTAAAAACACAGCATCAGTACTTTTTCCAACGTTTCCCAAGCCAATGGTGTTTACATCAATTACTTCTATATCATTATTTGAATAGCGTTGATTAGTAACAATTATAGCAGATGCGCCATCACCCCATAAAAAACCTGAATTTATATCAGAAAAGTCATTATAAATACTATTGTTTTCGGAGACAATAATTAATGCTTTACTTGCTTTTTTGTTTTCAAAATAACAACCGGTAATTTCTATTGCATTTACAAAAGAAGAACAAGCAGAATCAACAGTGAAACATTTAGCTTTGTTAATGTTAAATTGTTTTTGTACTGCATGAGCCAATGTTCCAACTGTATCATAAGGCGTATAAGTTGCACCTATTATTAAATCTATTTCATTAATTGAGAATGGCAGTTCGGGAAATGCTTTTTTTACTGCTTCAATTGCCATTGAGTTGGTGTTTTCTGCTGCACTAACATATCTTCGTTGATTGATGCCACTTTTAGAAACAATTTCATTATTAGTAATACCATAGTTATCAAAAAAATATTTGTTTGGTATTACAACATCAGGAATGTAATCAGTTACTAAATTTATAATCATATAGCATTCTTTATTTTATTTATTATTATTTCTATTTTATTCCATAAATGATAAAGGCAGGAGGTAGATTTAATAAGACGAATTTCCATTGTACACTATTAAATTTCCATCTTATCAAATTAAATATTAATAAAGAATACTGATATGTTATGAACCGGCCTTTATCCTTTAATAACATAAATGAATTATTGATAATTTTTTTTCGTTTTCGCTTTTCAATAAATGTAAAAGGGATGGTTGAAACGATATAATCTACTTTTTCAATTTTGTATTTGTTTATTATAATATTCTTTGCATTTTCGGCATCATCATTTATAATTTTCAACCTATTATCTTTTATTTGGGATAAATCATTAATAAAATTTTCATTTGTTTCAAAAACATATAGAATCGCATCAGGTTTCATATTATCAAGCAAAATTTTTGTTATTACCCCATTGCCTGGACCATATTCAATAATTATTTCTGCATTTTTAAAGTTTATTTCTTCAATGAGTTTTTTTACTACATGGTCAGAAGTTGATGTAATTGCACCAACTTTTTTATCTTTTACAAGTTCTTTTATATATAATTCTGTTTTCATTTTTTAAATAATTAAACTTATTTTGTTTTATAGTCAATACGTAAAAATAAATTATTAAAGAGTGTTCATTTTTATATAAATTATATGTTAATTAAAAGTGTAAGATCTTTTTTATAATCAGTAAATGATTTTATTCCAGATTCAGTTAATGAATATGAAGTATTAGGTTTCCTATTGATGAATTTCTTTTCCGTTTTTATATATTTTGCGTTTTCAAGAAAGTTTAAATGACTTGACAGTGCGCCACATGTAACCTGTAGCGAGTTTTGTAAAAACATATAGCTGCACGCTCTATCTCTCTTTAATAAAGTCATAATACAGAAACGATACCTGTTATCAAACATTTTATCCATCCGGTGAATAATATCTTTCATATCCGTTTCCATAATATGTTATATTAAATCTTTCCTAATTCTGCAAGCTATGCGTGACTTATTTTAAAAATATTTACTTATGATTTTTATTTTAAAAACGGCATTAATTATTAAATAAAACAAAACCAAAAATATATTAATGACTAAACAAAAAAACATCAAAAGGCTTAATATAATTTTTTTCATAAAATATCAACTTTAATTTTTTTCTGACATTCATAAACCCAAAGAATAGGATTATTGAGAAAAACTTTAAAAGTGCAATATTTGAAATATTTTTGATACAAAGAGATATAAACCTTTGTATCAAACACCTGAATCAACGAACCATCATTTTTCAATAATTTACAGCTATCAATTATAATCTTCGATATTGCTTCTTTGCTATAATCTTTGAAAGGAACGGATGAAATAATACAATCAACAGTTTTTTCATAGTATATGATTTTATTAACTTCTTCTGCGGACAGAATTCTCACCCGAAGCCTTTTATCATTTATTTCACAAAGAGTTTTACATTTCTCTATATTCATTTCTAAAGCATACAGAATAGAACCTTGATGCATTTTGGCTAATATTTCCCTAGTAATATAACCGTAACCGGCATTATATTCAATAATTACCTGAGGGGAAGAAACGGTTACGTATTTGATGATTTCATTTAAAAACAGTTTGGCTGAGTATGATTTTACTTTATTTTGTACCATAACATCAATTTAAAATATAAAATTAATAATGCATAAACGATATTACCTGACTGATATTGTTTTTTAGTCAAATATATTTTAAAAAAATTACTTTTTTTGAGTTTTTAAACTATTTACTAACATAGAAGCAAGTTCTTCAATTGTGCTTTCATATTCAGGATATTTGTTTTGCAAGAAAAAAGGAATCTCAACACCGTTTAATAACATCATCATAATATTTACTGTAGAATTTATATTTTTAACATCGAGATAACCTTCCTTTTTTCCTTTTTTTATAATATAGGTTAATTGTGTACGTTCAAACTCGTCAAAATTATCTCTAACATCTTTAACAAAATGATATTTTTCAAAGAAATCAGCTTTTAGTGTTTCATGATAATTTACTGCTTTATGTAATAACTTCAAACGAGTAAGCATGTATGTTTTGAGCATAACTAAAGAGTCAGATTCCTTACTTACTATTTTACTTAATTCCGTTTTAACAGCATTAAGCTCTTGTTTCAGCACTTCGTTAAAAAGTTCTTCTTTGCTTCTAAAATAATAATAAAGAACACCTTTGGCTTTATGGATGTGCTTTGCAATCTCATCCATTGTGGTTTTATAGAAGCCGAATTTTGAAAAAAACTTAGTCGCTGATTCAATAATTAAACTCTTTACTTCTATTTCAGACATAATAATTGACTTTTATAGTTTACGGGTCAAAAATAATAAATTCCAATTACATGACAAAGTTTTTATTATTATTTTTAATTTAATTTATCACAAATTGTCAATTTGCATTGGTGGGTTGGAAATTGCTGCTCTTTTGATAGCTTTGGTTTATAGGTTGATTTGTGTGGGCTTGCAGCATGTGCTTAGCTTGTGCGGTAGGAGTTATACGTACCAATTTATTGACCTGAACGTGTAATTACATCTGATTGTAAATGTGCATGCAAATAATCATAATAATATGTAATTGTTGCCTGTTGTTCAAACGATAATTCACTATCTTAAACCTCCATATATGCTGAAATTAAGATGAAGCATTGTGAATAAAGCCCCAATACTATGAATTAAATTTTTAAGATTTGCTTGAGCGAAATTATTATTTCTATTGTGTTTAACCGAGCTATAAGATTGATACCAAAATAATGAATACTGAGTGTTCCATTCCTTAAATGGTTCTATAATTACACTATCAGGATACCAATAAAGCAACCCAACCTTGAAAAATGATTTAGGATTAAATAATGTTTTATAATCTTTTATATTATAACTTGATGGAGTTTTCTTATACTCTTGTTCAACCAGCATATCTTTGCAGATGCTTTCAAATTCAGTGCAAGTTCTCAAAAAGAGTTCATAAATTCTATGAGAATAAATTTTAAGATTTGCATCTACCGGCTCAATAAAATTTAAAATTTCTTTAAAATCCGAAATAATGAGTCTAAAAGCTGTTTTATATGATTTTTATTCATAGTTTTATATTTTAACTTCCCGAACCGGAACTTTCATCAAATTCATAGTAATAATACTCTAAATATTCTTTCCCATTATTAGTAATAATCCACTTTTGACCTTTAGGTCTATTAATTAAATCAACTAATCCTTTGTCTTTAAGAATTAATAATCTTTTTCTTACAACTTCTTTTTCTTCACCAGATTCTTGTGTAATTTTATCTATTGCCCGATACTTATATCTGCTTTGTTCAAACCCTCTAAGAATAGATATTTCATGATGCTTAAGGACGTAATTAGATCTTTCTGATTTTGGAATATAATTTAATAATTTGGCATTTATATTATGATGATCAACTTTTCTTAATTTATCAATTATTAATTCTGCAAATTCATAAGGAGAATATTTCGTCAAATTTATGTATGAAACATCATCCAATCCAGTAATTTCAGAATTGTCAAATCTTGCTGGTAAAATATATTCTTCTTTCTGTCTAATAGCTCTACTTAATGCACTTTTTCGTTCATGATTTGTCCATACCTTTTTAACATATTCATCAGAAATAAAAATAACACAGAATAATGCTTTCTTAGAAAATATCTCCGCAAAATAATCAGGGAGATATTTGCCCCATGAATCAACTTTTTCATCATCAGCAAAGAAAACTTTTATACTATTCCTTTTTAATTCTTTCGCAACAATATCAACATAATATCTTTGTTCTCCAGCAAATGAAAATGCAATATCATAATCAAAATTACTCATGTTTTTATAAAAATTTGTATTCACCGAACTGATTTTTTTTGATTCTTCAATATGTTCTTCAATCCATTTATCAAATAATTCAACATAAACTTCTTTACCTTGCTTCTTTTTAATAATTGGCATTATTACATATTTCATTTGCTTTAAGAAAAGTTCCTTGTTGTCTTCAACCTTTTTTAAAAAATAGTTCAAATGGTAATCAAGGAATCCATCTATTTCATAAGGTGGTTTTATTTTAATTAAAGTGTCAGCGAAAAGTCTATCATAATCTTCAGGAATCACTTTTTTATATATTGTATTCGATTGATATTTATTTTGACCTGAAAATGGATCTCTTTTGCTGGAACCAAAAATAATTCCGGGTGTGGTTTCACCCAAATTTCTTAATTGAAACTGATGTTCGAGGCAATCAGAAATTCCATTGATTGAATAAAATTTGTTCATGATATTTTATGTCTTATTTATCTTTAATGTATCAAAATTAGCAAAAAAGAGATTAAAAATTATTTCGTTTGAATTTATCTGGTTAGCTAACTATGGAAAAAGGATTTTGAGCGTCAGGGCAAAAGCAAATGTGGTGCATACCAATATAAAAAATAAATAATTGATGCACCTCTTTTGCTTTTGCAGAAGGATAGCAAACACGGCTTTGCCGAAAAAGTGCGGTGGAGTAAAAATTTAAACCTTTGGGTTAGCTTGTGTGTCGGCTTTTTGTTTTTTTGTCACTGGTCTGTCAAGTTGCACTGAACTGTCTGAAGAGTCAAAACAAACTTTATATTTTTTTAATTTATCTCCGCTTACACCTAACGATTAAGATTTTATCCGCAGTTAAAACAAAAAAATAATCGAAGAACAAA
>CAZBNS010000059.1:0-11074 GCA_964493475.1 uncultured Rhizobiaceae bacterium
TGAAAACTCTCGCAGGAACAGTAAATGTAAGTGGAGATTGTTTAGAAGGATATACAATGGATACAACAGAAGGAGCACCAATAAGGAATTGCTCATTAAGTGGAACATGGGATGGAATAATTAGTGGTGTTTGTGTTTCAGAGATAAGTGAATGTGATAATAGTTTACTCGGCATTGATATGCCACATACAATCTTCCCAAACATGACTGGAACAACACCAGTAAGCGAAACACAAACAGCAACAGAATGTGAAACTGGTTATGTAAAAACTGGAAGCATTACTGCTGAGTGTTTAAGTGATGGAACTTGGGGTTATTCAACTACAGGATTATGTGTTGAAGCTTGTTCTGGTTCTGAACTTCCTTCTTTAATTGACAAAACATATCAAGAGAGTTGGTATGTTTGCCAATTCAATAATATATCTTGTACATCCGATGGTTCTGTATCATTGGCAGATCAGTTGTATCCGAAAAATACTTATGTTTATTTGAATAATTGTGATACAGGCTATATGAGAAGCGGTGCAGCTATATATAAATGTACTGGAATAGATACTTGGTCAGTTGAAACTTCTGCATCTTGTGTTGGTCAACAACTTGATCAATCATTGGAAGAAGGCTCCACTAATATCTGGAGAACCAATATATGGCAATCATTTACTCCTTCTATGAACGGATATTTAAGCCAAGTAAGTGTTAATGGAATGATAGATCATAGTCAAACATTTTATGTTTATGCAGGCGAAGGAACTAGCGGAACATTGCTTCATACACAACCAATATCTTTCGATAGTGGCGACGGCTGGAGAAATATTATTTTATCAACACCAATATACATATCAAAAGATTTAAAATATACTTTTAGAATAACGGCAAGTGGAACAGATGGAAGCCCTACTAGCAATCTATATCGCTGGGGTGGGGATTATTCAGGCGGCATGTCAAGTATAGGGATTAATGATATTCAATTTAGAACATATATGATTCCACGGCCACCTGCTGAATAAAATCTTATAATAACTCCTTTATTGGATAAATAGAGAAGTCATAAAGAACAGCCAAATTTAAATTATCAAAATTATGAAGATAAATCACGGCAATGTTTTAATTTGAAATTATATTTGCAAAAATTATCTTCTTGCCTTCTTGAAAATTATCAGGAATTTTGATTTCACCAATATCTTGAATTTTTAGCTCTTCTCCGGGAATTATTGATATTTGAAAATCCCCATTCTCATCTGTAATTGTTTCGTCTATTTTGCTGCTTATTCCTACATTTTTTAACACATTTCCATCTTTTGAATATAAAGTGCCAATTAAGATAATAGTTGATTTCGCTTTATATTTTATTGAGTTTATACTGCCGGGATAAAATGTAAATGTATTTTTGTTAAAAGTTTTTATATAGCTTTGATTTGAATCTTGCGGTTGTATGGAAATGGTGTATTCATCAAATGCATTTAATGTCAAAACCTTAGTGCTATTTCCTCTTACATAATCGACCTTGTTTTGATTAACATATACGTCAAAAAGTGAATTTTTGTCGCTTCCATTTATTTTAATAGCTATTGCGCTATCTTTTTGCTCTTTGCTGCCAAATAAAATGTTATCCTTATTAAATGCAAATATTGAAGAAAAATTGAGGCTGTATTGATCTAAATATTTGTTGGTTGAAGCATTCCCTAGTAATCTGCCAATATCATTTTTGTAATCTAATTCAAGACCTTTAGTTTCAATCTGCTGTATATCGTCATACCTGAAGGTTAATCTTGCGTCTTGATTGAATGTTCCGCCATTTTGCAATGTTATGGCGGTAGATGAGTCAAATTTATCATCAAAATTTTGATTCTCTGTTTTTCTTTCTTTTTCTGCCTTATAAGTTGAATTATGATAAAGCTGAGCGTATTTGCTATTAAAGTTAAGATATATATTGACTGAGCCCTGATAATCTCTATCAGTTTTATATGCTGAAAATGTTAGTCTAATGTTTGTATTTTTAAATCTGTTTATATTAAACTCCAACTCTGGCCCTGCAGAGTATGTTCTATAATCTGATGAATATTCATAATAATTGCCACGAATTCCTATGCTGTTTCTACCTTGTGAAAAATAGTATTTTAAATTTGCGCTTCCATTCTTAGAGTAATTTGAAATTGGCCTGTATTTATAATCATCTTTTATTACTTCGTCTTTTAAAAAATTCTGAAACCACGAAACATAGAATAAAAAATTTTTAGAATTTCCAATTTGCGTATATACATTATAATTGTAGTTCCTATCGGTATCAAAAGCGATACTGCCTTTTAAAAGAGTATATTTGCCAAAAAATTCAGAAAAAAATTCAAAAGCAGATATATTATTATTTAAAACTGTATTCATACCAAGGCCTACTCCCTTGAAAATATTTTTATGCAAACCGCCTCTAAATAAAAAATCATCCTCATATCCATTAAAAATCTTATCGTCTTCATTTTGAATATTGTAATTCCCATTATAATTTTGAATTGCACCAAACTCCAGCCAATAATTAATTTCGTTTGTTGGTGGCAATTCGCCATTCTTTGCAAAAAACTGTGTTTCTCTTCTAATATTTCCATTAGGCTCTATTATTTCAATATTGACATTATATGAACCATAAGGAAGACTGCCGGTATCTAAATTATGAGTTCCAGCGTTGTAATATTGCGTTGAATAAATTACTCCATCCTTTATTAAGTTAACTGTGCTTCTGTAATTCAAATAAATAGATAGCGGACTGGAAAAAATAGTTGAGTCATTTTTTCTTCTATTTGTTGAACTTTTTAAGCTCAAACCCAACAAGTTTCCCTGATTTAGATTTCTCAAGTCAGTTGTATTAAATTCCCCCATTTGTAGATTACTCTTTTCATTATATTTAATTAGATAAATATTATTAAGAAAAGGATTTTCTCTTTCATTAATATAATTTAAATCCGTATTAAATGAATACCCTAAAAATAATGTTTTTGAATTTATAGTTAAATTATATAAATCATTATTATTTGATTTATAATATATGGGCGGTGCTATATAACCGCTGCCCATAGTTTCATCATTTTTATTCTCGCTCCAATACCCTGCAGCATTAAATTTAAAAAACTGCGAAAAACTTTTATCCTGCGGTTTTAAATAATCTTTTTTCAAAGTTTTTACAAAAATATCACTATTAGCAATAATTTCCATCGTCATAATGCTAGGATTATATGCCAAAGCCATTGATTTTGTCTCCAACATATTACATTCATTCTTTTTTTCTGGATAGCAAGAATATCTAGTATTAAATTTATTAGTCTTAGATAATTTTTCCTTAATCTCAAACTCTTTTTGTGGTTTTATTGCAGGTAATTCCCTATATACCTCATCTGGATTTAGCAATGTTATTGTATTTCCATATACAAGGGCTTTAGTAGATATTAAGAAATTTTTATTATAATAAATATCAACATCCAAATACTCATTATCTATTTTTTTAAATCCAGGCGGAGGAGCATTCTTTATTTTTAAAAAATTATTTTGAGACAATGCCAGTGAGTTTTTTGAAAATATACACAACAATATTACAAAGGCAGCAAATCCTTTTAATATTAAATTAGTATTTTTCAACTTTAAGTTCTTCACCATAAAACATTTCCGCAATAATAGGTTTTTCCCTATAAATTAACTTTGCGGTCAATTTATTTTTAGCATATAGTCTTTTTGAAAGAATTGTTGAACAATTATTAGCATTATCACACTGTTTTATATTATTCAAAAGTATATTTGTATTTCCATCATTTATAAAAGTAATTGAATCCTTATCTCTTACAACCTTTAAATCAAACTTCGGTTTATCCGGCCTTGATATTACTAAAAGATCATAACCAATTAATATTTTTACACCTATGCCAGAATTTAACTCTACTCCTGAAATCTTTGGTATCACCGACACCCTATAAATTCTATCACTTTTCAAATTCACATCATTAATAATAAATTGCAGCCTTCCCTTTTCCGACGGCTCTATAGTTAATTTATTCGGGGCTACAATAAGTCTATTTTCATTTTTTATATCTACTGGAACCCTTTTTTCATCTTCTTCTCCTGGATTTTTAATTTCAAAAACCTCTACCGCAACATAAGCTATTTCATCACCATCATTATAAACAAAAACATTTTGTTGCTTTGAATTTTTTAAAAAACTATCAACAACCATCTTATCTACAATTATTCCTGCATTCGCAGTGTTTATTAGAATTAGCGAAAATAAAGGGAGTAGTATTTTATACTTCATGTTTCAACTTATTATATTAATCAAACTAACTTGAACTTAACAAAAACGTTAAAGTATCACTATAAGTACCAGATCCAGCAGCTTCTAAATCAGCCGCCAAGAAAGTAGCTTTAAATGATGCATTAGGATTGCCTCCACACGATGCTGAAGAACTGCTAGCCCCAGTAAACGCAGTGCTATTCTTTGTTGCATTCACCAAAGAAGTTGCCGTTCCTCCAGCATCAACTTGAATATACCATTGAACAGTATATGGTATATACGCCGGAGTTCCCGCTCCATTACTTACCCTCATTACTCCAGCAGCAGCATTTGTACTAGTAGCAGTTATAAAATAATTACTTGAAGTCAAACTATTTGAATAAATACAAACATTCACCACCGAAGTCAAATCGGTATTTAGTCCGGGAGTATAGTTAAGAGTTATATCAGACAAATTAGATATTTGAACCACCCCAATTATAGTAAGACCTATATTAACAGTTCCTGTTGACGAAGTTCCAAGAGAACCTTGCGTCGCCGAAAAAGAATCAAGCGCCAAGCCCAACAACATTATTACCATTAAAACATATTTTTTCATATCACACCTTTCAATTATTAATAAATCAAATAAAATAAACCGTTATCGTTAACACATCCGAATAGGTTCCAGCCCCTGCCCCTTGTAAATTTGCACTATTAAACACAATCTTCATAGAATTAGAAAAACAAATACCCAAAGTCAAAATACTACCAAAGCTTGAACTTCTAACCCCAGAACTCATCACATACTCCGTTCCCGACGCATTACCTTGCAAATAAAAAGACACCGAATACGGAATATAATAATTACCAACCGAGCGTTTCACCCTAAAAGTAGTTCCACTCGCATTCGCACTTGTAAACCTTATTTCAAATGGACCAGTCAACAACGAAGCTTCCAAAACACAAAAATTTGACACCAAAGTTATATTACCACTACTCACTCCAGGCGTATAAGTTCCACCAGATATATCACTTAAATCATATATTTGGCCAAGACCCAGCCCAAAACTATTCGGAATTCTAAACGCTAAAAATAGAAAAAATATTAGAATTAAATTTTTAGCCATTAAACAATTTATAGTTTAATATAATTTAATATTAAACCTGTGATTATAAAAAACAACAATAAAAATTAATAAATTTTGAATATTTTAGATTTAATTTTTTAAACTATTTTTTCTTTGCCATAGCTTTAATATTTTTCGTCCACCTTTACGACCACACCAATCTTTCTCCTCCATCTTCACCACCGCCATTATCTTTCTCATACTTGAGAGCGAAGTGCGAAGCCGAGCCGATGACTGCTTGCAGGCAATCGGCAGCCTGTCCTTTCGGCAAACTTCGGACTAACGCTCAATTTTCATTTCGCTGGTAATGTTATGCAAGCATACATTCCCTAGTCCTTGTTTTCATTCGGCGAAGCTCTGACGAAGTCAAATGTCCGAAGGACAAAGGGAACTATAAGATAAGCAGTAAAGGAACTACTTAAAGTCCTTAAATATATAACCTCCTCAAAAACTCCATATAAATTTAAACTTGAAATTATAATATTTCTTAATATCATAATACTGAAATAAAATAACAAACCCATGAAAAAAGAACAAATATAACGAAAAAATAACACAAAAATTATAATGATCAATCTTTCTTTTTTAAATTTAGATCAATCTAATTATAAGAGTATTTCTCAGCAAATAAGAAATACCACAGAATCTTGGGTCTCCCAAAATATTTTTTGTCCTCGTTGCGGTGCTCCAATAATCCAATACCCTAACAATCATAAATGTGCGGATTTTCATTGTAAATCTTGTCAAGAAGATTACGAGTTGAAAAGCAAAAAAGATAATTTTGGTAAAAAAATTGTTGATGGCGAGTATAATTCTATGATTAAAAAGATTAATTCTCAAAATCCATCAAATTTTTTCTTTTTAAATTATCATGATGAGAAAGTTAATAATTTTTTTACAATTCCAAAGTTCTTTTTTAGTTCTGATATAATTGAAAAACGAAATCCATTATCTTCTACTGCTAGACGGGCGGGCTGGATTGGTTGTAATATTTTATACAACCAGTTGCCAGATAGTGCAAAAATATTTTATGTGAAAGATAGTATTATACAAAATGAGGATGATGTAATAAATAATTATAGAAAAATTTTATTTGTTGCCGAAAAACCTCCTGAAAGTAAGGGTTGGCTACTTGATGTTATGTTTTGTATTGAAGATTTAATTAAGAAAAAATTAAAATCTTTTGATTGTGATGCAAACAATAAAATCTTTACTTTAAAAGAAATATCACAATATGAAAATTTTTTGTTTTTAAAACATCAAGAAAATCATAATGTTATACCAAAAATCAGACAACAATTGCAATTTTTGAGAGATAAAGGATTTGTTGAGTTCGTCGATAATAAAGGAACATATAGATTATTAAAATAAAAAATAATTAATAAATTAAATAATAAAATCTCTTGAATAAATCTCTATATAAATTAAAATATATAGAAGCCATCACCAAACAAAAATGACTGAAATCAGTAATTACTTCTCTTTAGAAACCGCCAACCTTCCTCTTAACTGGCTAAACGACAGAGTAGCCTTAAATTCCGGTAGAAATGCCTTAAGATATATAATTCGCGCGTATAAAGTTAAAAAAATTGCTGTGCCTGCTTATACTTGTGCATTTGTTTGGGACGCTTTGAAAACTGAGGGCTGTGAGTTGGTTTTTTATCATGTTGATAAAAGTTTTATGCCTGCAGCTGAATTTTCTGAGGATAATTTTATTTTATATAATAATTATTTTGGTGTTTGCGGCCGTCAAGTTGAAGTGTTGAAAAGGCGATATAAAAATCTGATTGTTGATAATACGCAAGCGCTTTATAGCTCTCAAAAAGGTTTGGCTGCATTCTATAGTTTGCGGAAGTTTTTTGGAGTGCCAGATGGCGGGCTTGCGTGGTGCGATAAAAGGTTGAGTGAAGATTTTGAAAAGGCAACATCTTACCATTTGTGCGTGCATTTGTTAAAAAGTTATGATAAGGGTTGCGAAAATGCTTATGTTAATTTTATGAAAAATGAGATTGCGATTGATAATTTGCCAATTCAAAAAATTTCAAATCTTACGATGGCTCTTTTGAAAAATGTGGATTATGAAAAAAGCAGGCAAATTCGTTTAAAAAATTTTAATGTTTTGCATGAAAAATTAGCAAAAAATAATGAGCTAAAATTAAATCTTATAAAAGATGATGTGCCTATGGTTTATCCTTATTTGATTAAAAATGATTTATTACGGGAAAAATTAATGAAAAATAAGATTTTTCTTATATCTTGTTGGCCGGATATTGAAAAATTTCTTTCTGCCGATGAATTATATTTAAAAAAATATTTGCTTCCGCTGCCGTTGGATCAAAGATATAATGAGAATGATATGAATAAAATTCTGGAAGTTTTACGATATTCTTAGTTTAATTCAATAACAATAATTCAAAAAACGATCAATAAAACTTTTAACCAGCAAATTCAAGCTACTTCATTTTCAAAACTTTTTTTATCGTATTAATATAAAATTCTGCATACTTAAATCTTTCTTTTCCATACCAAGCTGGCATTTTAAATACTTGATTGTGATACTGATAAGCGTTTGGTAATTTATTTTTTAAGTTTTGCAAGGTTTGAAATATTTTATATTTATCCAAAGGACAGGTAGTGTTTGGAACTTTACTCCTTATATCCTTTTGCTTCTTTCCACAATTCTAAAATTTTAGAAATTTTTAAACTCTTAAACTCTTTCTCTCCAACTTTATTTTCTATATACAAAAATCTTCGTTGAAATTCATCATTAGACAATTTTAAAGTATCTTCCAGATTTAACCCATATTTATTAGATAAATTACACAATACAAAAACCACATCTCCAAGCTCTGATTTTATTCTGTCGATATTATTTATTAATAACTCATCTTTTAACTCGTTGACTTCATCATTTAAGTCTTGCAGTATGGCTTCATTCGTATCATAACCGAAATTTATATAATCTTTTATAAATTTTTGTGTTTCTTGACTTGCTTTTATGCTTGAATGTTTATTTATTTCTTGAAATTTTTGCTTTAACATAATTTTAAAAGTTTTGTTTATAATTTTTAGGCCTCCAGCCAATTATCTCTATTTTTTGCGAAAATCTAAACCATTTTAATATATTTTTATTAAAACTTGTAAATTCCGCAATATTTTTTAAATCATTAAATTCTTCTTTTGTTAATCTTTCATTATCTAAAAACGAATTTAATTGTTGATTTAGATTATTTATCATAATTCTCAAATCTCATTTGCTCTTTAAAAGGTAATCCATTTTCTTTTCTCCATTCTTGAAATAATGTGTCAGCTGGTTTATCAAGCGCCTTTTTGAAATCTAGATTTAATTTTTTAACTATTTCTTCAATATCTTTTTGTTCCCCTTCAATTTCTATAAAATTTGCAAAAGGATATTCATCAAGTGTTATATGAACTTTATCTTTTTTCCATTCGGTTCTATACCTCTCATAGCTTGTTGTTATATGAAATTCTATAGAATTTAGAATTTTTTCAATCTGCCCATCTTTATCAGTGAAATTAATTTCATATTCTATTTCTCTTTTTGCTCCATTTATACTTTCAAGAGGTTTTTTGTATGTTAATACTTTATTTCCAGTATCGCCAAGCAATCTTAATCTAATTCTACCGTTTGTTTTTTGCATTAAACTATCTTTATTATCAAACATTATATTTGATTGATATTGTCTATCATAACTTTTCTCAGCTATTTTATTTAAAACATTAATTACTTCGTTTTTATTATCTATTTTGAATTTATATTCTACTTCTATATTTGGCATATTAATTTTTATTTATTAGTTCGAAAAATCTATCTCTCATTTCTCTATCATTTTATCTAGAAATTAAATCTATTCCTTCAATTTTCAGCAGTCTAACCTTCATTTCCAATCCGCCAGAAAATCCCCCTAACCCACCATTAGAATTTATTATACGATGGCAAGGTATTATAATCGGTATTGGATTTTTGCCATTCGCTGAACCAACTGCTCGATAACCGCTAAAACAAGCTATATTATTAGCTATGTCTTTATAGCTGCAGGTTTTTCCATATTGTATTTCTTGTAAAGCTTTCCAAACTTTCTTTTGAAATTCTGTTCCCTCTGCTTTTATTGGAACTGTAAATATTTTTCGCCTGCCATCTAAATATTCCTCTATTTCCTCTATTGCTTGTTTTATAACTTTTGTTTCTTTTTCTTCAATATTATTTGGTATTTTATCTGTGGAAAAAAATATATTTGTTATGCAACAATTGTCTGAGCATATAGCCAAACTACCAATTTTTGTTTTATATGTTTTTATATATTTAGGCATATTTTTTATTAATCTTTTTAAACTACAAATATATCATAGTGAGGTATATAATATATGCAATTAAAAATACAATTCCAATTGTTCTGTCAAACTTTTTAAAAAGAATAATAATCAAAAAAGATATAATAGACACTCCCATAGTAAATGGTATATCAAAATCTGCAATTCCTCTATTAATCTGAATAGGTTTAATTATGGATATTATGCCGAGAATAACTAAAATTTTAAATAAGTTTCCGCCCAAAATATCTCCGATAATTACACCGGAATTTTTTTTCATAGAAGCAACAATTGACATAGCCAAATCTGGCAAAGATGTTCCTATTGCTACTATAGATAAAGAGATAACCGCCTCTGACACTTTAAACTGTCTGGCTAAGTTAATTGTGCCTTTTATAAGAAAATTAGAGCCCAGAAAAAGCATTATAACACCAATAATAGTTATAAAAATAGAGACTTTGAGTTCTCCTTTTTTATCAAACTCATTAGCTTCATTATCATAGACTGTCTTAGTAAAATTACCAAATACAATTGCCATCCTGTTTCTACGTTCAATCTTGTATGCATAAATAATATAGAGAATAAAGGAAATTAACATCAACACCCCAGAAAGTCTTGAAATATATTCAAAATATGAAAGTCCTGTTAAAATTATACTGGCAAGCATAACGACAAATGCATCTCTACGAATTGTTTTATCTATGCAAATAACAGGAGAAATTATAGACGCTATTCCCAGAACAAGAAGAACATTCGCAATATTACTTCCAACAATGTTTCCAAGAACAATATCTGGCTCCCCCATTAATGAAGCCTGTATAGAAACCAAAAGCTCTGGAGTAGATGTTCCAAATCCAACCACAATAACACCAATCAAAACTATTGAAACTCCTAGACGTTTTGAAATTTCAACACTTCCTCTAAGGAGCATTTCACCACCAAAAAAAAGAAGAAGAAGGCCAACCGTTATTACAATAAAATTTATCATTCTTTTTCTATTACTTTGTCAATCAATTTTAAATATACATAGTAAATATATATTTTAGTTTTATTTAAAACAACAAAAATATAATTTATTAGGGAAAAATTCACCTATGGATTGTAAAATAGTAAATAAAAACTGCGGCAAATTAATTGTTCCTATAGTTTTAAGTTATTCTTTGAATATTTTATCTTGGATATTCAATTTAAAGTTAATTTTTTAAATTAATTAGCTTTTTTTACAACACTTTCCAATAAATTCTCTACTCTCTCAACCATACACTCGCAGGTTCTATGTCCTTCATGTGTCCTTTCTATATATCTTAATAGTCTTCTTAGTGTTCTTATATCTCTTTTTATATTGAAGTTATTATTTACTATATAT
>CAZBNS010000060.1:0-10569 GCA_964493475.1 uncultured Rhizobiaceae bacterium
TTATTGGTTCTATTAAGTCTTCATTAATTGAGTTATTAATTTTGATTTTCTTTTCAAAGTCTTTATCTTTTTCTAAAAGATAAATTCTCTTGAGTAAATCGTTTTTCATCAGTTCGTCCATTTTAGACCTCTTTTATTTAGATTTATTGTAAAAAAAGCAATAAATCTGGTTAATAAAAATCGCACCATTCAAAGAAAAGTGCGGAGGTTCAAAAAACTGAGACATTCAGCCCTTACAGCCTTTTAGACTATAAATAGCCTATTATAACCGCAAGCCTCCGCTATATTTACGCAATTGTAAATACAACAAAGACCTGCGAACCAAATTAAAATGTCTTTCGGTTTTTGAAGCCGTCAACTTTGCCCGTAGGCAATTTAATTATTAGTTTTATTATCTTATTTGTCAATAAAAATTAGAAATGACTATTAGCCTGTAATTTAATTTTTAATTCTTTTAAGTATTTGAATATCTTTGCCATTAAATTCGGCTTCAATACATTCACAATTTTTTAAGCCACTATCATCTTCAAAATCTGTAGCTCTTATAAACTCCCTCAAGGCAAATCCGTGGGAAGCAATTCCAATTATATTATGTTCTGTATTGTTGGAAATTTTTAGTATGGTATTAAAAATTCTTTCCCTTAATTCTTTTTTGCTTTCACCATTTGGTAATCTTAAATCCATACCCTCATAACGAGAGCGAGAAAATTTTTCATAATTATCAATTCCAAGCAATTTAATTATATCTTCTTTAAGCATTCCCTCGCAATCACCGCCTTTTAACTCTCTCAATTCATCAATAATCTCAATATTAACATTAATTACATCAGCTAATATTTGAGCTGTTTTATAAGCTCGCTTTAATGGACTTGAATAAATATACTTAATACCAAAATTTTTTAATAATTCAGCGTTTTGTTTTGCCTGTTGAATACCGGTAGAATTTAGCTCCATATCAATAGAATATTGACATCTTCCCTCTAAATTCCAATCGGTTTCACCATGTCTAAATAAATATAACTTCTTCATTGTGTATTACCTTTTTTTATTTTTATTTGTGGTTATCAAGGTCGAATTACTGATTATCACATCACTTTCGTTTATATCATCGCTTTTAATTTCTATTTGGCTTAAATCGGACAAGCCAAGTGTTGCATAAACAGGGATGACTTTTTTATCAACTAACTTATATAAAATAACGCTTCCATTTTTCTTTGCTGGCTTTTCAATACCCATTATTTTTAAAAGACTATCATCAGGACTAAATCTTAAAGAGACAATGCTTATTTTTTTTACGTCTTTTACCTCTCCAACTGGTATTGTAACGTAAGCGGTCATACCTGGCATTAAAACTTTCTCATTGTTGTTAATTTCTATTATAACATTATAAACAACAACATTTGATGAGGTGGTTGGATTTAGTCTAATCTGCTTAATGGAACCTTCAAAAATCTTATCTGGAAAAGAGTCTACAGTAAATTGAATTTTTTGTCCTTCTTTTACGGAGCCAATATCGGCCTCTGATACGCTTGTTTCAATTTGCATTTTTGTTAGATCTTCTGCAATTGTAAATAATGTTGGTGCAGAAAGGCTTGATGCAACAGTTTGCCCGACATCAACTTCTCGTGAAATAACAACGCCAGATACTGGAGAATTTATAAAAGCATAGCCAAGATTTATTTCAGCAACATCATACTGTACTTTTGCAATGTTATATTCTTCTTTTGAGTTTTTTAGCTGTGTTTCTGATTGATCCAGTTCAACTTTTGCAATGTAGTTATTTTTAAACAAAACTTTTTCTCTTTCATAATTTAGTTTAGCTAAGTCTAAATTTGCTTGTGCCTTTTTAAGTGCTGATTTTGCTTCAGCGACTGATCTTTTTAAAATTGAAGTATCCAGCTCCGCAAGTCTTTGTCCTTTTTTTACGGTATCATTGTAATCAACATAAATCTTTTCAATTGTTCCTGATACTTGAGTTCCAACGGCAATTACATTAACGGGATTTATGGTTCCGTTTGCGGTAATAGTTTTTATTATATCTCCCTTTTTTACAATTTCGGTGTCAAAATCTTTTAAATTAAATTGATTTTTAGAGGGCTTTAAAATTAAATATCCCAAAATAGCGAGACAAACGCTTAGTGTTATTACAACTTTCTTTTTAGTTAATTTCATTTTCATTACCATTATTATTCATACTATTTGCACTTGTTGCAACTGACAATGAGGCTAGTTCTTCCATGCTCATTTCACCCAATGATTTTACAAGATTGGCTCTTGTTATAAACCAATTATGCTGAGCGTTTATAAATTCATATCTTGCGGAGGCTAATTCTGATTGCGCATTTAATAAATCAAGAATTGACGATTTTCCATTTTTATACTTGCCAAGCATTGTGTTTTCAGTTTGAGTAGCACTTTTTAACAAACTTTCGCTAGTAATATAAGTTTTTTTTGCTGTTAAAAAATTTTGATAAGCAGTCCAAACATCAACTTCTATACTTTTTTGCAGGTCGTCAATTTGAGCATTCAAAACTTTTAATTCGCTCCTAGTCTTTGCGACATTATTATAAATATATCCACCAGTAAAAAATGGCATGCTGGCAGTAATTCCAACATTATAATAGCTTCTATCACCATTACTATTTTTTTCTAAATCATTAGTTCTTCCATAAGAGCTTGTTAAAGATACAGATGGAAGCCAATCGCTTGCCGCATTATAAATCTCAGCCTTTTTTGCTTTCTTTGTTTCGTAATAAGCCTTTAAATCCGGTCTATTTTTTATAGCTCTTTCCAATAAGTTCTCTATCTTCTCATTAAAATCTTTGCTTGGAATATTTAAAAGAGGCGCAGATAAATTTAATTCAGTCATTGGACTAATATTCAATAAATAATTCAACTCGGCTTTATAAATTTTAACTTCATTTTCAGCCTTTTCTCTTGCCAATTTTTTCTGCATATAATATGTTTCAGCCTGTAATTTGTCAGTTAATGGAGCTAAGCCTATATCGTATCTAACTTTAGCGGCCTTATATGCTTCATAACTAGAATTTTCAATTTCCTTTGCAGCCTTTTCATTAGCCATAGACGAAAATAAGTTATAATATGCTCTAATTACACTATACATAAAATTTTGAACATAATCGTTAGTTTCAAATTTTGCAGCTTCCAATTTATGTCTAAAATTAATCACATTTGACTCTCTGCCGCCAAAATCAAATAGCAAATAACTTAAATTTATTGACGGAACAACATTCTCAGATCTAGTTGTTCCAACAGTATCATCTTGATAATTATTTTTAGTTTTTGAATAAGCAACTTGACCTGTTAAATTAGGAAGATAATCAGACGTTTGAACCCTATAAGCATATTTGCTAATATCAATATTAAGCCATGCCTCTTTTACTTTCGGATTATTTGCCAATGCCATATCTAAAACATCAATCAATGTCATAATTTTAGATTTTTTATATATAATTTGATTAGCATTTGCATTCACACTCAAAAGCAAGCAAAAAACTATAGAAAGTAATTTTATAATCTTAGAAATCATTTACAAATAAACTTTTATCTTCTCCCGTTAAAAGTATAAATAAATTAATTTAAAAGTAAAGTTTAAAAATTATGGTAATTTTGGACTTTTTATATAATTGTAAATTTAAATAGCTTCCCTTTGTCGTTTGGCGAAGCTCTGACGAGGTTAAATGTCTGAAGGATAAAGGGAAGCTATTTAAATGAATATATAGCATTCTTAAGGAGTGTCAAATGTTTATATATAAAATTTAGGTTGACTATTTTTATAATATTTTTATATTATTCATAGCAATAAATTTTAAAGACATGAAAGTAGAAATCAAAAGATTAGAAGGAAATGATTTAGTTTTACCAAGCTATGAGACACATAAAAGTGCTGGTATGGATTTAAGGGCATGCATAACGGAAAATATAGTTATAAAACCGAATGAAAGAAAATTAATAAAAACAGGTATATCTATAGCTTTACCGGAAAATTATGAGGCGCAAGTTAGACCGAGAAGCGGATTAGCATTGAAAAATGGCATTACTGTTTTGAATACTCCGGGAACTATTGACGCCGATTATAGAGGTGAAATTGGAGTTATTTTGATTAATTTGAGCGATACTGATTTTACTGTTGAAAGAGGAATGAGAATTGCTCAGATGACAATATCTCCAATAGTTCAAGCTGAGTTAGTAGAAGTTGAAGAATTGGATGAAACAAAAAGAGGAAAAGGCGGATTTGGTTCAACGGGTGTTTAAAAAAATATTATTTTTATTGTTATTTTCGGCAAACTGTTTTGCTGCAGATGAAACTTTAATCAATGTAGAAAACTACTTAAATGGCATAAAGTATATAAAAGCAAATTTTATTCAGGATGATAAAATAAATTCAAAGCTTGCAGAGGGAGTATTTTACATATCAAGACCTGGAAAATTAAGGTTGGACTACACTAACCCTTTTGAAGCCAGTCTTTACACAAATAATAAATTAACAACTTATTATGATAAAGAATTGGATGAGATTAGCAATATTAGAACATCATCAACGCCGCTTTATTTTCTTTTAAAAGATAAAATTTCATTAACCAGTAAAGAAATTCATATAATAAATATTGAAGAAACAAAAGAAGGAATAGAACTTACTCTGAGAGAGGCAAACAAAGAAGAACAGGGAACGTTAATGTTAAATTTTGCAAAAAATCCAATAGAACTAAAGTCAATGACATTAATTAATGAGTTAAATCAAGAAATAGAAATAAATTTATTCAATATTAATAAAGAGCCAATTAAAAAATCTGTTTTTGAATTTCAAAATCCAAGATTAAAGAGAAAAATATAATAGATTTTTTACTACAAAATAGATAATTTATATAGATTGTTTAATTATTTTTTCAAAATACCAACCACTTCTAAATGCTGAGTCTCAAAGAATTGGTCAATTCCAACTGCACTTAATAATTTATAACCTCCTTGCAGTAAAATTTCAACGTCGGCTTTAAAAGTTTGAGGATTACATGAAACCATGACTATTTTTTTAACATTTGAATTTGCTATGTTTTGGCACTGAGACTTAGCTCCATTTCTTGGTGGATTAATTACCAAACCATCAAATTTTTCTAACTCATATTTCAATAGCGGGCTGCTGACTAAATTTCTGCGTTCCGTGGTAATTTTATTTGAAAGCTTATTTGCCTTTATGTTTTCATTTAAAATGTTAATCATATCTTGATCGCCTTCAATTGAATGAATTTTGGTAAAAGAAGACAATGGAAATGTATAAGTTCCAACGCCGCAATATAAATCTAAAACATTTTTGCAGTCTTTTAAATTATCAACAACAAGCTGAGTTATGGCTTTTTGCCCCTCTGATGTTGCTTGTAAAAAAATATTTGATTTCAATTCAATTTTAATTTTATTTTCAAAAGTTAGAATTGGTTTTTCTTTTTGAAAAAATAAAAATGGATTTTCATCCTCTATTTTATAGCTAATTGATATAATGTTGCTATTTTCTTTTGCGAAATCAGTTAATATTTTGTTTTGATTTAACTCCAATTCTTTCTTAAACGTAAACAATATGTCTAAACCATTTTCGTAGTTAGTTATTGCTATTTCTAAAATTAAAATCTTTTTAATTAAATTTTGTAATTTTGGAATTAATAAATTTATATTTTTTTCCAACAAAATACAGTTATTTATTTCAATTAAATTATTGCTATCTTTTTCAAAAAAACCAAGCTTATTATTTTTTACCTTGAATATAGCTCTTCTTCTAGTATTATAACCTATTTTTATCAAGTTCGATAAATTAAATCCCAGGTTTTTTAAAATATTTTCTTTATATTCATAATATTTGCCTTTTGACAAGCACAAAAAATTACATCCGCCACATTTATCAAAATAAGGACAATCGCTTTTAACCCTATCTTTTGAAGCTTTTAAAATTTTGTTTAGTTTGCCTATAATATAATTCTTAGTCTCTTTTTGAATATTAAAATCAACAACATCACCAGCATAAGTTTTTGCTATAAAGATTTTTTTGTTATTTAAAAATCCAAAACCATCGCCTTGCGTATTAATTCCAACAATCTCAACTTGCATACAGACTAATCATTTTAAATAATTTTAAAAAATAAATAAGGCTATCCGTTGTTTAAGTATTTTAAAGGATCAACAGCTTCTCTTCCATTTCTCAAACTAAAATACAATTGTGGTTTATCAACATTGCCCGTCTGTCCGACTGTTCCAATTATTTGACCTCTTTCAACTTTATCGCCCCTAGCAACTTTTACACTTCCACAATGAGCATAGGCCGAAATCCAATTGGAATCGTGTTTAATCAATATGATAGTTCCATAGCCTCTCAATTCATTTCCAACATAAGCAACAACACCATCTTTTGTAGCCCTAAATTCAGAGCCATTAACTGATGCTATGTTTATTCCATCATTATACAATCCATTAGATTTGTTTCCAAAATTTGATAAAATATTACCTTTTATTGGCCACATAAAAGAATCGTCTTTTTTGCTTGCAGAAGCTTTTTTTTCGGAAACCACTTTAACGCTTTGATTATTTGCATTTTTAACAACCACAACATTTTTGGAGATTTTTAATTTTTGTCCAATTCTTATTGGATATGGCTTCTGCAGATTATTCAATTCAGCAATTTCAGTTATTGACATATTATTTTTAGTAGCAATAGAGGACAAATTATCACCGGATTGGACGATGTAAAAATCTATTTCTTTAACATTTTTTTCTTCCGCTGTTTGATTTAGGTTATTTTTTCCAGCAACCTTTAGTTTTTGTCCAATTCTTATTGGATATGGTTTTTCTAAATTATTCAACTCAGCAATTTCACTTATTGACATATTATTTTTAGTCGCAATAGACGACAAATTATCGCCAGCCTTAACAACATAAATATCTATATCTTCAATATTCTTTTCTTCTACAATTCGATTTGCTCCGCTTGTTTTAATAATTTTTAATTTTTGTCCAATTCTTATCGGGTATGGTTTCTGCAGATTATTCAATTCAGCAATTTCAGTTATTGTCATATTATTGTTAGCAGCTATAGAGGATAAATTATCACCAGTCTTAACAACATAAACTTCATCACTAGATAGTTGCCTATCGTTATTTATAATACTAATTTCCTGCGCTTTATCACTATTATTCTTACCCCTCAAACTTCTAGCCATCTTGCCATCAGGACTTTCAATATAAGTTTCACTATAATTTGGCTTAAAAACTGCACCACCCTTATTGATAACTTCAACAGATTTCTGACTACACCCCACTACAAACAACCATAAGAATAAAATCCAATATTTTCGCATAAACTATTCCCAATTTTTTCACTCCCTATATAAATTTCAGTATATTGAATATTTTTAAAATGTAAAGAAATAATTGTAATAACTATTATTAAAGATTGAAACCGCTGGTTCTTTTTTAACATTACAACTACAATTTTAAGGAATAATAGTTATAAAAATTAAGATTTTTTATGTTTGATTAAATCTTGATTTAATGTAGCTTCCCTTTGTCCTTCGGCAAACTGCGGTTTATCGTTTGCTTTCGCTCACTGGGGATAGGAGAATTCAAATGAAGAAGTGCATAATTGCCTATTATTTAAATTATATATTGTTTGATTTTTAAAATGGAATATATATGATTATCCCTAATTATAAAATATATGATGATGTTAGAAAAAATTCTTAAAATTTTTAGAAAAATTTTTACAGTGCTCATCGTCTTCGTGAAAGGCTTGTTGGTTTTTATAAAAAAATTAATTTTTAGCGACGAAAAAGATAACGAAGGCGGATTTTTAAATACTGTAAAAAATTTATTTATAGCCTTAGTAATAGCCTTGATTATTAGATCCTTTTTTTATGAACCTTTTCACATTCCATCTGGTTCCATGAAGCCAACTTTAGAGAATGGTGATTTTATTTTTGTATCAAAATATGATGTTGGCTATAGCAGATACTCTTTTCCATTTGGTTTTCCGATTTTTAAAGACAGAATATTTTTTGATAAAGATAATTTAAAAAGAGGCGATGTTATTGTTTTTAGATTGCCAAAAAATCCAAAAATAAATTATATTAAAAGACTGATAGGACTGCCTGGCGATAAAATACAAATGAAAGACGGTATTCTATACATTAATGATGAGGTTGTAGAAAAAATTTATGTAAGGCAAACACTGGAATATGAGGATATTCCATCAAGCATTGCTAAGGAGTATAAAGAAGTTCTTGATAACAAAAAGAGTTATATGATTCTTGATAGAATTTCCAATAGTAATGCCGATAATACCTCTATTTTTGTTGTTCCAGAAAATCATTATTTTTTTCTAGGGGATAATAGAGATAATTCTGTCGACAGCAGATTTATTGAGACTGGATTTGTTCCTGCCGAAAATCTGGTTGGAAAAGCTAAAGTTATCTTTTTTTCTGCGAACGATAGTTTGTTAAAATTTTGGAAATGGGGACATATATTAAGAACCGAAAGAATTTTTACAAAAATAAAGTAATTTATGCCTAATTTTGAAAGTTTGTATAAAACACTTGAGTATTCATTTAAAAATGAAGAGTTATTAATTACAGCCTTGAGCCATCCGAGCTTATGCTATGTAAAACAACATAAATGCAATAATTATGAAAGATTGGAATTGCTTGGAGACTCTGTTTTATCTTTAGTAGTGTTAGAATTATTATTAAATGAATATGAAGACTTAAGCGAGGGTGAAATTTCTAAGAGAAAGTCCTATTTAGTTTGCACTGAAACCCTTTCCAAAATAGGACAAAATATTAATCTTGGAAACTATATTTATATGACTAAAGGAGAGGAAAAATTGAATGGGAGGAACAATCCTAGAATAATAGAAAATGTTATGGAGTCCATAATTGGAGCCTTATATTTAGATGGAGGATTGAATGTTGTAAAAAATTTTATAAGAAAGTATTGGCTGGATTTAATTAAGGAACAAAAAACAATAAAAAAAGATCCAAAAACAAGATTGCAAGAGTGGGCTCAAAAAAATAAATATTCTATGCCACAATATAATGTAATAGGACAAAGTGGTCCAGAAAGCAATCCACTTTTTGAAATTCAAATAAAACTAGCCGAATTTCCAAAATTTACTACTCAAGCCACAAGCAAGAAAGAGGGTGAAATTAATTCCGCAAAAGCTTTAATAGATTATATTCAAGAAAATATAGATAATACAATATAGTTTAACTAAAACTGGTTTACATTATGGATAGCCTTCATTTTTTCTCCTTGAGGGGAAATGTCTGAAGGACAAAGGTGATCCACATCACAAAATATTTTTTAATCTTACAATAAATAACAGCTTATATATTTTTGTTTAGATAAACCATGCCTTTAGCATTATTAAACTTTTTTGGCTAAGCTCTTTAAGTATTTTATCTATGCTGCTTTCACTTATTTTAATATTTTCATAATCTCTTTTAATAATGGCATTTAATTTCGCTTTACTATAGGTTGGATTCCCATGTCTTATTTCAAGAATTATTTGTTTAACTTCTTTACTTATCCTATTTTGTCTGAAATTCTTTGGTCTTTTAATTTTAGTATTGTCAATCCCCAAACACATCTAGCACTTTTTTCCCACTTTTATTTAGTAAATGATAACTTTTATTTAGCAAATGATAATATTTATTTAGTAAATGATAATATTTCAGAAAATTTCTTATTGACACTTCTCTTTTTTTTCAATTTTTTATTGACACTTCTCTTTTTTTTCATATAATATACTTTGCGTTGGAAGTAAATTATTAAATAAAATGATGAATTTAATCAATAATCTAGCTGTTTTTGCGGAAAATAATAAAAACATAAGAAATAATAATAAGGATAATAATAAGAGTATAAATAGTAGTTATAAGAGTATAAATAGTAGTTATAAGGGTGTAAATATATCAAGTAGTAATATTCTTATTAGTAATATATTTGGTAATATATTCAAATCAATTAACAAACTAATATCTTTCATTCTTTTTTATTCTCTCATATATTCTCAAATCTTTTTCTCATTTCTTTTAACTGACTCAATTTTACGAACTATTACAGAAAGGATTGATTCAAAATCTTCATTAACATTGTCTTTTATTTCCAATTTTCAATTTATGTCATCTTTTATGCCATCTGCATATGCCTATGATACAATAACTCCTCCGCAAAACATTAAAGATAATCCAATAAACCATATAGAAATAGATAACACTATTTCTATAAACAATGGCGATATAAGAACTAATGGTGCAGGAAATGGCAGTGGCAATAATGCATATCTAGATAGAGCACAGAATGGAACACCTATGGTAAATATTAATAATGCTACAGAAGGAGGAGTTTCTGCAAATTATTATAAAGACTTTAATGTTAATAGCGAGAATCTTATATTGAATAATTATAAGGGTGAAAGTGTAAATACTAATCTTGGAGGTGTTATTTATGGAAACCCTAACTTTAATGTGAAAGATGCTAATGGTGATGATGTAGGCAGAGCAGCAGATATAA
>CAZBNS010000061.1:0-10398 GCA_964493475.1 uncultured Rhizobiaceae bacterium
CCGTGCTTTTGTCAACAACTTTGTCTCAAAATCTAGCCTGGTAATGACAGGACTGAGGAGGAGGGGTGCTTCGTTTATTAACAAAATCTACGTGGTAATGACAGAACTGCGGAGGGAGGAGGCGGCTTCGCCTCATAGTGTTGGGTTTGGAGACCCAACACCACGAGAGACCCAACACCACGAGAGACCCAACACCACGAGAGACCCAACACCACGAGAGTTAACGTTTGTGGAAATATTATTTAAAATATAATTATCATATACAACTGCCTACATAAGACCATTGGCCATCAGACTCACATTTAGCAGCGATGGTTTTAGCCGGATAAACATTACACGTTCCTTGAGCATAGTTATGATTAGAACATATTCCCTTTTGAACAGTAGAAGTCATTAAACCTATGCTCCAATTAACATTTATTCCTTCAGATGTAGTAATTAGATTACTTAATAAACAGCAATCACGATCGTATTTAAAATACATGATGCCATGCGTATCCTTCTTACATTGCATATAAGAGTAATTTGCAATCCAATTAATTCCAGTAAAGGAGCCTAAAGCAAGATCAAAATTATGAGAAGTAGAATTTATACTTGTCATATTGAAGTTTGTTAATGCCGGATAAATATAACCCCAAGAAATTCCACAGCTATTAGGATTACTGATAACACAATTACTAAGCATTTGACCTGCTTGTTCAAATAAAGTAATGTCATTAGCTGAAATTACAGGAGAATTTGGACTGCAGTTAATATGGCAATACTTACTTGATCCGACAGGACTTGCCAATACCCACTGGCCACTTCCGGATTCGTTAACATCGCATTTAATAACTCTATCTACATCTACATCTACATCTTCATCTTCATCAGCTAATCCAACTAATCCATATCCGCTATTACATGAATTAACTTTGAAGAATTGTCCATATTGAACAGTTTGAGCTGTGCCTAAAGAAATTGGTTCTCCAACGGTAGTAGAACAGTCGCTATTTGTACATTGTATAATGGTATCAGTATTTTCGCTATTTAATAAAGAACTGCTAATATTATTTATTTGGCATATTTTTATAACGCAACTATCCGCCACATCCACCAAAGGATTACTATTCCCATACTGCCATGTTCCATCACTCTGGCATACGGCATAAACACTTCCTGCCATTTCATAACCAGTTTCGCAAGTTGTTGCTTCTTGTTCTTGGCCTATTTCTGTTGTTCCTGTTGTTATTGTAAATATTGCATAAGGAACTTCATTATTTGTATTAAGTAGAGCATTATCACACCCACTTATCGGAACACAAGCACCACTAGTTATTCCATCCCATATTCCACTTAATAAACAATTTCTTATTGGTGCTCCAGTATATCCTTCTAAACAATATCCAGTTGCATTTACTATTCCTGCGCGAGTTTTCAGCCAACTAGATCCATTTCCATAATCTATTATGGCTTCACAATATTTTGCACTTTCTTCATCTTGACAATACGGATATTCTTCTTTTTCTATTTCTGTTAAAGTGCTACAGTCTGTACATTCTGGTGCAGTTAAATTGTTAAAACAATAATTAACACAGTCTTCTGTATTTCTATCTTCTCCAGTACAATCTATTGATTCAAGACTTCCAGCAAGTCCTTGATCTGTATCTGTAGGCAATACATTTACAAATACACCACAATCTTTTGCTTTTTTATCTATTGTAAAACATTTTAATTGTCCTTTGTGTTTTACATCACTTATGGAGGTTAAGCCAGAACAACCTGGTTTGGATGGTATGGGAGTGTAGCAGGAGGGAGAGGAAGCTGCGAATACAGAGGATTGAATGGTAGAGAATAACAAAAACAATATAGGAGAAGTTGTGGTATACTTTTTTAAAATATTTGACATATTGAATTACGAATTTTGTTAATATATGAATTTATTTAATTCAGAAATATTTGTTATTTAAAAAATTAGAAAAAAATTCATGACCTACAAATTCATGAACTATCAACGATTGAAGATTTAAAAAATACTGTAATTTATTAAAAAAAATCGTCCTCATCAAAATTAAAAATAACAAACGACATTTAACTACTTCTACAATAAAAGAAAAAATATAAAAAACAAGGAAATATATTAAATTAATTTAATCCAGTTTAAACAAAAGAAAATAAAGTCTCTTGGAGATTTGGCATATAAACAAATACTTTAATAATTAATTAAATTCTTTTTTCAAATCCCTGCCAAACAAATTATCAAGACCTTCTTTTATAGGCTTTTTATTATAAATAATATCATATAGAGCATTAGTTATAGGCATATCAAGCTTAAAATCCCTAGACATTTCATAAACAGCCTTCAATGTATAAAACCCCTCACAATTTCTATCAGTTTTTTCACCTTTTATAAACAATTCGCCAAACATTCTATTATTACTATGTTTAGAAAACAAAGTCGCCTCAAAATCGCCCAAAAAAGCCAAACCACACGCACTATTAGGATTCCCCCCCAATTTTCCAATAAACTTACTCACCTCAGAAACCGACCTAGCCATCAACGCACCTTTCAAACTATTCCAGCCTAAACCATCTAAAATACCTGCCGCAATACCTATAACATTTTTATAAGCACCACCAATTTCATTTCCAATCAAATCCGTTCCATAATAAAGCCTCATCAAAGGCGTTCTCAGCAACTCAACAACATCTTTTTTAACTTCCTCATCAATTCCATCCACAACCGCACAATTAGGTATTCCCTTCGTATAGTCTTCAACATGGCCAGGCCCTAACAAAACCGCAATTCTTATACTTTGACTTATATTGCGAAGCATTACTTGAGACAACCTTTCCTTACTTTCAACATCTATACCCTTCATAGCCAATATAAAAGTTTTTCCACCAACATCATAGCCATTCAATTCTTTAGCCAAATACTTCAAATTCTGAGCATCAATAGCAATTATAACATACCGACTTTCAAGCGTTTGCTTTAAATTAGATGTAAGCTTCACCCCATCAGGCAAAGACAAATATTCATTTTTTCTTTTACTTCTCAAATCTTGAAAAGTCGCTGAACTCTCCAAACCATACAACAAAACTTCACCAATCTTTTTATATTCAGCCAAATACCAAGACAAAAACGTTCCCCATCTACCGCAGCCAATAACACTAACCTTTTTAACATCCGCCATATAGCACTCTACAAATTAACCTAATTCAATAATATTTTTCTAATTAGTAAAAGCAATATCTAGTTTAATATTATTATTTGCAACATATTGAAAAGCTTTTCTTTTCCAATTGAAATAATTTTTCTTCTAATAATTGTCTTTCTATATCTTTTATTTCATTATTTAAATTATTAGAGAAATTATTTAGATTTTTTTGTTTAATATTATCTATTTTTTCATTTAATACATTGTTAAGATGTTTTAGTTTGTTAGTAATCATATTTTACCTCTTTTTTAATTAATAAAAATCGCACAATCAAAAAAAGTGCGGAGGTTTATACGGCTGACCTAATCAGCCCTTATAGCCTTTTGGGCTATGAAACATAACCCATTATAACCGCAAGCCTCCGCTATACTTACGAGTTGTAAATACAACAAAAGCCTGCGAACTAAATTAAAATGTCTTTCGGTAGTTTATACCATCAACTTTGCCCGTAGGCAATACTGTTTTTAATTATTTATCTTTATTTTGGAAAGTAGTCGGTGTATTTTAATTAAAATACATCTAAATATAAAATCAGCTATATTTGCCATAACATTTTTTTATTTCTATTTTTTCCTCATTAGTAAACTTTTCCATGGCATAACTCAAACTTACACTAGAAATATCATTTATATTTATAATTAAAAATTCTTTTAACTTTTGCTTATCTCTCTTTCCAACTTCCCTTAAAAGCCAGCCAACAGCTTTGTTGATTAAATCATGCTCATTTTTTAATAATCTTCTTGCAATTTCAAGTGTTGCTTCAAAATAATTGTTTCTCACAAATACCATTGTAGAAACAATTGAAATTCTTCTTTCCCACATATTTTTTGACTCTGATAATTTTAGCAAAATATCGTAATTTCCTTCACAATGATTTAATAAAAAATCTCCTAAAATTTTATAAGAAGAAATGTCTACCAAGTCCCAATTATTAATATATTGTGTATTTGATAAATAAAAATCTGCAATTTCTTTTTTGTTCTTTGATTTTTTATATAAATTTATTAAACTCCAGAGGGCGACGCTTCTTTTTTCGTGTTCTTTTGATTTTAATAAATCTTGAATTTCATTCAAATTTAAGGGATATTGTTTTACCAATTTTTGCAAAATAGGTGAAGAAATACCCAAAAATATATCTCCTTCTCCGTATTCGCCTTGAGCGGTTTTGAAAAATCGCTGCATTCCCTCTGCTTTTTGTGAGTCTTTATTTTTTTCTATTTCTTTGATTAATTGTCTAAGCATATTGTATTTTATAAAATAAAAATAAACTCAACTATATCAATATTATAATTCCATTTTTTTATCTTTCCAGTTAAAACTCCACCATATTTCTTATAAAAATCATTTGATTGTTTAAAATTTTTCATTGTCCAGATTACAACTTTTTGATAGTTGGATAGTTTTAAAATTCTTAAAACTTCTTTTAATAAAGTTCCGCCGATGCCAAGTCTTTGATATTGGGGAAGAATATATATAGAACTAATTTCAGCTTCTGTTTCGGTGTTCCTGTTAATTGAGGCATAGCCAATTATCTCGTTATCAAATTCAGCTACAAAAATATTATTTTTAGATATATTATCTAATCTATTTTTTATTGTTTCTTCTGTTATATTTTTTGTTTCTAAAACTTCTTTTGGAATATAATCGAAATATGATATTTTCCAGGTAATTAAATTAATTTCAGCAATTTTTCTTGCTTCTTTTGGTTTTGCCAATCTTATAACTAAATTCATAAAAATTAATATCCCAAAATCTCAACTTTAAAAGCTTCTTTGTCATCCTTAATTCTCTTAGCTTGTTCTGTTGTCAATTGAGCTTTTTTTCTAATCAAAGTCAACGGCGGCAAAGCTAGCATTACTTTATCTTTTGACATTTTGACTTTTTCAAACCACTCTAAAGGCAATTTAATAACTGGGTCTTGTCCTGCATGAATTACCGTTGTAATTTCATCGGTTTTTGCATTAATAAATTCATTAATTATAAGCTTTAAAGTTTTATCGCTGTTTGGCAATAGAAATTCTAGTTCGTCTCCTGCGTCAAGCCTATTTTTTACTGCAATGTTGATATAATCATTGCCCCAGCTTAAAACATAACCGGCAAATTCATATTCGCTCAGCGATTTTGTTATACCGTAATTGGTTGACAAATCATTTGGACTGCCATGCGCAAAAGCAAGAGAAAAACCTCTATTGGATATTGTATATAACTCATCCAAATATTCTTTATAGTCCCACTTTTCTGGATTTTCAAAATAATCATCAATTGCTTTTCTATAAATTCTAGCAACCATTCCGGTGTAGTATTGAGTTTTATTTCTTCCTTCTATTTTGAAACAATCAATGCCTATTTGTAAAAATTCCGGCAAAACTGGCAACAAGCATAAATCTTTTGAATTCATTAAATAGGTTCCTTCGTCAGTTTCCTCTATCGTAAGAAAATCATTTGGTCTAACTTCTTCTTCTAATAGAAAATCAAATAATTCTCTCGTATCCTTATTTAATAAAATTTCCTTTGAAATATCTTCTTTTAACTTTAGATGAACTTTATAATTCCACCTGCAAGAGTGAGCGCATTTTCCTTTATTTGCTTCTCTTCCTGTAAAATAGTTTGAAAGCAAACATCTGCCGGAATACGACATACACATTGAGCCATGAACGAACGTTTCCAATTTGATATCTGGGCATTTTCCCCTTATTTCTTTCAGTTCATCAAAAGTCAATTGTCTTTCCATAACACACATTTTTGCACCCATGTCTTGCCAAAATTTCACACCAAGCCAAGACGTAACACTAGCCTGCGTAGAAACATGCAGGTTTATATTTGGCAAATTTTCATGAAGATATTTGAAAACAGCTGGATCGGCCACAATAACACCGTCTGGCTTTATTTCTTTTAATGTCTTAACATATTCTGGTAATTTTTGAATATCACTATTATGAGCAAATAAATTAACTGTCAAATAAACCTTTTTTCCCTTAGAATGAGCAAACTCAACACCATCAATAACATCTTCCGTTGTAAATTTAGATTGTGCTCTTAAAGACATTGACGGTGTTCCGCAATAAACGGCGTCAGCCCCATATAAAATAGCTGTTTTTAATCTTTCTAATGAACCAGCTGGTACAAGTAGCTCAGGTTTTTTCATATATTTTTCAAAGTTGATATTATGTGAATTAATATAAAATTTAATATTCAAAAAACAATGTTTTTGTAAAAATTTTGGTAATTGTATATTTTTATCGCCTTTGTCAATGTAGTTGACAAAGAGTGGCTGCAAAACACATAATAAAAATCAAAAAAATATACTAGCTAAATTCTTCAAAAAGCCTGCTCTTACTTGATAAAATCTTTCTTGCTGCTCTAGATTTAGCCATTCGCCGTCGCTATGTATATTGCCGCAATCTGCTTGATTTGAAATAATTACCGTATTTGGATTTGAAAAATATCTTGCATCACTTGCTCCTGTTGCAAAATTAAAATCTGCCTCTTTGCCTGTAATATTTTCAATCTCCTTTTTATATAATTGTAAATATTTATTATTTTTGTCATTAAAAACCGGAATTCCTTCTTCTTGAACTATAAATTCAACACCTTCTTCCAAACTTTCTTTAATAATTTTAAATAAACTATGATTATTATATTCGTTAGTGTATCTAAAATCCAATATAGCTTCAGCATAATTTGAAATAGCATTAATTGCCTGACCGCCATTTATTAATCCAGCATGCATTGTTGTAATCCATTTATCTTTTATATTACTTTTTTCACAGATATATGGAAAAGTCTTCCTTAAATTGAGAATTGAATTTAGTAAATTCTCATTGGCGTCTATTGCTAACCAAGGCATAGAGCCATGAGCTGATTTGCCTTTTGCGATTAATTTTGCAAAATAACATGCTTTTGCTTTATAGATAATTGTGTTTAAAGCTCCTCCGGCGTCTGCGTCTAATAATATTTTTGTTTTTAAGCCAAGTTCTTCAGCCCAGTATTTTGCACCATCAAATCCGCCCGGCTCTTCGTCTGATACGATTAGCAATCCATATTTTAAATTTAACTTATTTTCTATTATGTATTCAAAAATTTTCATAGCGACAGCTACGAAACCCTTCATATCGCCAGTTCCTCTGCCATATATAATATTATTAATGATTTTTGGAATAAACATATCATTGCTAGTGGCTGGAACAACATCAATGTGTCCTACTTCCAAAACATCAAAATCTAATGTATCAATATTTGAGAGTAAAACGGATTTTACTCCGTTTTTCTGTTCTCTTTTTATGAAAATTTTTGAATTGTCGGAGAAATAATTAATACAAAATTCTAAGCATTGATTAATTGCTTCATTATTTCCTGTATAAGATGGAAATTTTATTAGTTTTTCTGTTAATTCAATTAAATTCATAATGCAATCCCCGAATTTTCTTTTCTTAATTTTACAAACTCAACCATACTTCCTTCTGCAGCCGTCATTAAAGAATACTGTGAAGTATTTCTTGTATATACTACAACAGCGAGCATTTGTCCTTTACCCAAACTATCAGTTCCAATCAAATTTTCAAGTCTTTCTCTCGTCCAGAGCATAACCTCACCGCTTATATCTTGCACTCTTCTTTCCAGCGCAATCCTGCCGTTTTCATCTTGTTCTTCGGCAAGATATGTGTCTGGTATGCTACAAAAACCAATAGACTCAGCACCCAACTTATTGAAAAAATATTGCGAATTGTTTCTCCAATAGCAATCAGTCAACATTCCTTGACAATCTGGTTTTTCTTTTAGTAGTCTTCTGCTCCATTCTTGAACTAACCTTGTTCCAACTCCTTGCGTTCTGCGAAATTCTGAATCCACATATAAAGAACCTAAAGAACAAACTTTCCGCTGGCCTTGTAGTTCTTCTATTTGCGGGAAATCTTCAGCGCAATCAACATAATCAAAAGTTCCTTTAACAAAACCTATAACTCGTCCATCAACTTCCGCCACAAAAGCTCTAAATTTTGAATCTTCTTTCTTCTTTTCCCAATATTCTTGAAACGATTGAAAAGACTGTCCCACTCCACTAGACTGCGGCCTTAAAACAGAGAATGGAACACTCAATGAACCGGAATACTCTAAAAATTCTTCTTGATTTTCGAAAGGGAGAAATGATACATCCTCTTGATTTATGAAAGGAAAAGATGGTATATCCTCTTTTTTTAGTAATTTCTCTCTTTCTAAAAGCATTTTTCCACTTTTGGTAATGCTATCCTCATCAAAAAATCTATCTTGATATGCTCTTGCAGCTAACGCTGGCAATATTACATCAAATTCTTCAGCTTTTGCTGGTCTTATTATTATTTCACTCATTTTAATCCTTTTTTATTTTATAAATTGCAAAATTTTCACTAACAATGTTTAGTTAGTTTATCCAAACAAATAATTTATTTGTTCTATAGACATAAATATATAACGATGGCACCGCCCTAGCGGTGATTATGAATTGAATTTAGATGATTTAAAACTGTTTTATAACCCTTGTATGACTCTTGATTTAAAAATCTTGCCACTCTTGTAACGGTAGTAATACTGCATTTAACTTTTTCCGCAATAGCTCTTTGGCTTAACTCACCTTTTTCAAGATATTGAGCAACCAAAAATCTATCTTGCAAGTCTTTAATTTCACCTGGAGTGCATAAATCTCTAAGAAAGTTTTCAAATTCTTTCTCATTTTTTATAGACTTAAACGCTTCAAATAAACTAAACACTTTATATTTTTTATTATACCGTATTAATATATTAATACAATAATATTTAATTGTCAATAAGTTTTTTGGGGTATATTACGGACTACACAGGCCAAGATTTTGTAATTTCACGGAACCTGCCGCTGCGAAAGCAGTGGTTCGTTAACAAAATCTAGCGTGGTAATGACAAGGATGTGGTGATTAGAACAGTTAATAAAGAAAAATCATATAACATTAATAAAATTTAATTCAATATAAAACATATTAAAAACAAGCAATCACAAAATAATTTACACATTTTTCTTGACTTTATATATTTCTATAAGTTATATTTCAAATTATCTGAACATATTAATGTGCTGATTAAAGATGAGTTGCAATGTCTTTAATTTTATTAATTAATTTAATCAGTGAAGGAAAAAAATTAAATGAGTACAGTTAATCAATTGGTTAGAAAACCAAGAAGAGATAAGGTCGTAAAAACAAAAGCTCCTGCTATGACAGGATGTCCTCAGAAAAGAGGAGTGTGCGTGAGGGTTTATACCACAACCCCTAAAAAACCTAACTCAGCTTTGAGAAAAGTTGCCAGAGTTAGATTGACTAATGGGTTTGAAGTTGTTGCTTATATCCCAGGAGAAGGACACAACTTGCAAGAACACAGTGTTGTTATGCTAAGAGGTGGTAGAGTTCCAGATTTACCGGGTGTTAGATATCATATTATTAGAGGCGTTTTAGATACTCAAGGTATTAAAGATAGAAAGGTCAGAAGATCTAAGTATGGCACTAAGAAAGGTAAATAATAATTAAAGAGGATAAAAATGAGAAGAAGAAGATCTCCTGTTAGAGAAATAATTCCTGACGCAAAATATAATAGTATTATGGTTACAAGATTAATCAATACTATCATGCTACACGGAAAAAAAGCGATTATTGAAAAAGCAGTTTACGGCGCATTTGATATGATTCAAGAAAAAATGAAAAAAGAGCCTTTGGCAGTTTTTGATGAAGTTATTGCAAAAATAACTCCAACTGTTGAGGTTAGAGCAAGAAGAATTGGCGGTGCAACATACCAAATTCCAACAGAAGTAAAAGAAAGAAGAGGAACTGCGCTTGCATTAAAATGGCTTGTTATTTCTATTAGAAAGCAATCAGGAAAAAGCTTAGCTGAGAAGATTTATAAATCTTTTAATGAAGTTTTAAACAATACTGGTTGGGCATTCAAGAAGAAAGAAGAAGTATTTAGAATGGCTGAAGCTAATAAGGCTTTCGCACATTATAGCTGGTAATTTTTTAACAGTTTTGAATTTAAAGCAGTTAACCGTTTGGTTAGCTGTTTTTATTATAATTAATTATTTGTTTTTATTATAATTAATTATTTTATACTACATCTTTAATTTTTATAGCTCCCCTTTGTCGCCTTGCGACATTTGACTTCGTCAGAGCTTCGCCGAACGACAGGCTGCCGATTGCCTGCAAG
>CAZBNS010000062.1:0-4009 GCA_964493475.1 uncultured Rhizobiaceae bacterium
CTGATGTTCATTCGCAATTCCTCAATCAGGTGCTGATCTTTCTCAGTCATTTTTGAATGATTTCTGTACAAAAATAACATTTTTAACAAACAGAAAATACATGTAGTTCCCGATACCGAAGTTTTTTTGTCATCTGACCATATTATTTGCCTTAAATGCTATAAAAATGTAACCCTGTACAACTTCTGTTCTCGACAATTAAATAACTGTCAATTTTGCCGGCTACAAACCGCGCAATCCTGTTTTTGGATGTAGAAACTGTATTTTAGCCTCATGTTAGTTTAGATGGGTTATGAAGTTTCTTTTTGTTTCTATTTGCACACTGCTGCTTGTTATTGAGGGATTTGGTCAAACACCCTCGTTCGTTTCCCCGGTGAATATTCCGCTCGTGCTAAACGGTAATTTTGGCGAAATCAGGTCGAATCACTTTCACGCGGGTATCGACATAAAAACCAACGGAATGACGGGCCTACCGGTGTTTTCTATTGCTGATGGTGTTATTTCGCGAATTTCGGTTTCGGCAACCGGCTATGGCAAAACCCTTTATATTGATCATCCGTCGGGGTATACTTCGGTGTATGCCCACCTCGACCGCTTTATCCCTGAAATTGAAAAATGGGTAAAAGAACAGCAATACCTGCTTCAGCGCTTCGAAGTAAACCTTGAACCCTCGCCCACTCTTTTCCGTTTTAGCAAAGGCGAACAAATAGCTTTTTCGGGCAACACCGGCAGCTCGGCCGGGCCACACCTCCATTTCGAAATCAGGAAAACCGAAAGCCAACACCCTGTTAACCCGCTACTGCTCGGTTTTAACATTAAAGATACCTCGAACCCGTTAGTCACAGGGCTTTTCATTTATCCGCTCGACGACAATAGCCATGTTAAATCGGGAAACAAAAAGCAGAAATTCGCGCTTACCCTGCAAAACGGCGTGTACCGCATAAAAGATTTAAACGAAGCAATACCGGTATGGGGCAACATTGGATTTGGAATTGAAGCCACCGATTACCTGGATGCCAGCTGGAGCAAATGCGGGATTTTCAAACTCGAAATACGTGTCGACTCGCTGTTAGTCAATTCGTTTACCATTGACGAACTGGCTTACGAAAAAATGAGGGCAATGAACAGCCATATCGATTACGAAGAATTCGTTTCGACCAAGCGCCGCATTCAGAAAACATATATTGAACCTGGCAATCGACTCGACATATACTCTAACAGTGTGAACAGCGGAATAGTGAACCTTAGCGACGGCGCTAAACATCGAATCAACATATCGGTTTTTGATGTGGCCATGAACCGCTCCGAAATTGTTTTTTGGGTACAGTGCACCAAACCGGTTGTTTTTCCAGAGAAGAAATACGCTGCTTTTTTCAAATTCGACAGAAAAAATAAATTTGAAACCGATGATGTTGAACTCGTTATACCTGAAGAAGCCTTGTATACCGATGTGAAGTTTACCTATAAAAGATTGCCTAAAACGGTGGGCATCTACTCCGACCTCCATCAGCTGCATGACAATACGGTACCGCTAAACAATTACGCTGAAGTGAAAATTAAAGCAAGCCATTTGCCTGAACATTTGCGCCACAAAGCGATAATTTGCCTTACCGATGCACAAGGAACACCGAAAACAAGCCTTGGTGGAGAATATTCTTTCGGCTGGATAAAAACTGAAACCCGGAACTTAGGAACTATGTGCATCGCGGTAGATACCATCGCTCCAAGAATAAAGCCATTAAGCTTTTCGGAACAAAATACACTTACCGAGAAAAACCGGATTAGGTTTAAAATTACCGATAACCTTTCGGGCATTAAAACGTACAATGGCTTTATCGATGGCTCGTGGGTTTTGTTTGAGTACGACGCTAAAAGCAACACCATTACCTACCATTTTGATGAAAAGATAGCCCCGGGTAAAAAACATCAGCTGAAACTGGTGATTGAAGATGCCAAAGCCAACAAACGGGAATACACTGCGAGCTTTTAAGTATTTATTATTTGCAGGGTGAGGGCGGGTCGATTTTCAATTCACCCCAAGCCTCTCACAGAACCGTGCTTGATAGTCTCCCATCACACTGCCTGCCCCGCTTTTTGTCGGGGGCTCTTCTAATGTTTCATACATTATATAGCTCATCCTCTTTCAAGTTGGCAAAATGTAATCCATATTAGCTAACCCCTTCGCTCCTCTCCCATTACAGTTGTATCAACACTACTACGAGTTAGTCTGCCCCTGCATGAATCATCGGTTTACCGCCTCTGGGTTGTACCCATTGTGCGTTTGGCTACGCCGATTTCCACTGTGTTCCAATTCCCTTTAGCTGTCAGCTTTCTTCCCCGATCGCTTTATTAACAGCCTGGCATAAACATGCAGGTTCTCAAGTTCCGCAATTAAGCCCAAATATAGTTCCTGCCCTTTGTAAGACGCTTGCCGTTTAGCCAATAAACAGGTTTCCGCTAAACTTATCACTCCGTCATATAACCGTAGCTTTTGACAAGATATACCAACTTCTCGACCGTTCATCAAGGGTTCACTCTCGTTCAGCTCCTATATTCATACCTGATAAGCTCGTGGCTTATCTTTTCCTAAACGCTCAGCACCATGGCTCTTTACCACAGCACCTTTAGGTGGTTTGGTGCCCCCGCCTGTACGACGACACCGATGGTTCAACTATACTACTAGTCTCCATCATCTCAATTACAACATGCAAGATACCTTGCTTCTTGACACAATATATGCAGTTGTTGACTGCAGGCGGTTTTCTTGTCGAGCTGCACCACCGCTGTTGCAGGCTACAAACTCAGATATTATGCACTTTACCTGCCATTACTTATACAAAATGTTACCTGCTGGGTTTAGTTTTTTCGTTCATTAGATCTCTTTAATTTTCAATTTTAGCACTGTCCCGATTTTGTTTTTCGGGTCAGAAAAAAAAAGCGTTGAAAAACAGATAAGCTCTTTTGCATTTTTGGGTCTTAGGATAGACTTGTGCGAATAGCAAATGTGCTTGGCTGTGTTCAACGAACTAATTTTCCCAGTCGAGGGAGCAAAACTTGTTTAGTTTATATTTAAGTATTAAACAAGCTATTGGAATTGCAATTGCAAGTTCAATACTAAATTGAGCAACTATTAAAGTAACAATAGTTTCCAATAAAGTGCGAATATCTCCTCCAATTAACTCTCCAACTATTTGCTTAGGCTCTCCCTTTTCTATATCACATATTAACTTCCTAAGTTCCGGTTTATATTTATTCCACAAATACTTACCTTGTTCGTAGAAATTGTAAATTAATTCACTTTCACCAACTGACATATTGCCTTCTTGGGAAGCAAAGCCTAGTTGTGCAAAAAAAATGTCTGAATTAACATCCTCGCGTTGAATTAATTCAATGGTTTTATTTGTTATTTCTTTCATCATTCTTAAATGTTATTATTTTTTGAAAATCGTAATCTTCATAAAAGGTTGAATTTTTAGGTCCAAGCTGACTATGATATTTTGCTTGTTGTTTATCAGAATAACTTACTCCGACAAAATTTGTTGTATAAAAAACTAGTTGACCTATTCGAACTCCTGGAAATAAAGGTAAAGGAAGTTTTCCTAGGTTGTGTAATTCAAAAGTCAAACACCCTTCAAACCTTGGATCAACAAGACCTGCTGTTGAATGAATTTGTAAACCTACTCGCCCCCAAGTACTTCTTCCCTCAAGTCTAGCAGTTAAGTTATTAGGTAGCTTGAGATATTCCAATGTACTCCCCAATACAAACTCTTTGGGATGCAAAATAAAAGGGTCTGAGAATCCTAGTTTAATTTCTTCTGAATATTCATCAATCTCTTCTTCGATTTTTTGAATATTTGTTAAATCAAAATGCGTTTGCTTGACAATTTTCAAATACTTAAATTTTGTTCCCAACCTTATGTCAACGGAACTGCTACCAATTTGCTTGATATTTGAAATAGGATTAATAACAAGTTCATTCTGTAGAAGTGCTTTTAAAATATCTTTATCC
>CAZBNS010000062.1:4019-7371 GCA_964493475.1 uncultured Rhizobiaceae bacterium
TTTTATTATTTGTGATGTGCTTATCGAATGAAGTAGCAAATCATCCAATTTATTTATGAATTTGCTATATTCGTCTAATTTGTCATCAATATTTTTTTCATAGTTTGAAAAAAAGAGGTTAACGAACTCAGATTGTATTTTTTCAATTTTATAAATCCAAGCAGTATTTAATATTTCCCAATGAGAAGTTGGTCTTTCAATAGTTGAAACTTTCATCAACTTAATGTCATTTTCATCTAATTCTTCTACTTTTTTCGAAAGTAGTGAAACAACATTATTATTGAGTTCATCTCTAATGGTGCCTATTGGTTGCTCTTGTTTCAGTTTTTTCAAAAGCAACTTTATTGTATGTATGTTTTTGTTGTTACATGTTTCATCAACAATCATTCCTTTTTTTTCTGAGATATATTCTCTAAATGTTCTAAGAATGCTAGTTTTATTAATTCCTATCTCCATTGAGTTTACAGGATACACATTAAAGGATGCGTCAATATCAATCATGATATCATTAAATAGTTCACCATAATTAATGATTTCAGTGTCATTTGAGAAGTCGGCTGTATTTCTATGTAAAAATGATTTTATATTTTCTGCTCTTAGATACACTGATGGATGGCTATTAGAATCTAAAGAACAATCAAAACTATTTAGAAGGTTAAATGACAGAAACGAAACCAAATATGCAGGACCAAGTATTTTTGCGGCAAAAGCATCACAGAACATTTCTTCTACCCAGTTACTTATGTTTTGTAGTTCGGAAGAATTGAGTTCAACACCTTTTTCTTTTAACTTGGCAAGATATGTTTTCGATTCATTTGAAGAGACTACATGTCCATACTCATGAACTAAAATTGACCAATTCAAAGGATTAGAAAATTCAATCTTTGGTAATATAAACGAATGTGTACTTCCAAGTTCAGGTTTTGACTGATATGTTTCCTCTAAATCATGAATAATTTTCTTGCCTAAGTTTCTTTCTGTGAAGCTATAGCTATCTGATAGAACAAGATTAAAATCGAGTAATTTTTCTTCTTTCTGATCAATGTCAAAAAGGAAAGTATTAATTTCTGGTACTAGCTTGATTGAACTAATATTTCTTAAATCTTGGTGTATATTCTCAATTGCTCTGAAACTTTGTGAGATATAAAGCATATTATCGAATATTGTCCCATGATCCTTTTGGGCGGGTATATGTTGCCTGAACTTTATTAACTTGTCAGCAATAAAAGAAAGTGCTTTTTTATAAAGCTCAAGAAGGTGTCTGTCCGTTTCTTTCTTCTCCTGCTCATATGCCGTTTCAATAAATTTCCTGATTCTGATAATTTTCTCGAATAGCTCAATTATTAAGTAATTTTCAAGAAATTCAATATTTTGTTCTCTATCAGCCATTTTGTTTAATAGTTTGGTCTGTTTTTTAATGAGATTAGGCCTGCTACAATCTTTCTTAAATACTCTTTTATAACCTCAACTTTTTCTACACTATTCGAAGGACTTTTTCCAATTTCGAGTAATATTTCTTTTAATTTCATTATTTCTGTCAAATTGGGGTTCATTACTTCATCTAATTTCTCTTTTTCATTTTTGGATGTGACAAAATTCTTATCAAATAAGACATCACCTTTATTACTAGAATACTTTTCAAGATATTCTACAAAACTTATCAAATCACCAAGGACATCAACTTTAACATCCTCTGTTCTTAATCTAATTAGGAAATTGCTGATTAGATTAATCATGTTATTTATAGTTACTTTAATCTGCATGGTCTTGTAAATATTTTAGTGAATAATAAACTGAAGGTTTATCTATGGATTTTTCAATCTGAAAAATAAATCCGAGTTCAAAAAGTTTTCCTACCGACTTTGCAATATCTTCACAGTAACGGCTTTTCTGTTGTGACTTTAAAATCTCATCAATTTTATTGTGAGTTGTTTCTCCTTCTTGTTCAATAATTTTAAGAATATCTTTTTCTAAATCATTTATTTGACCGAGGTAATTTATAGTATTATCTTCTCCTTGATAAGATAAGGAATAATGTTTCGCTAAAAGTTCACGTTCACCTAATTTGCTCTCATTTTTTGACTGAAGTTCAAGTATATCAATTATACCTGTTATTAGCTCTTCAAGTTCAAACTTGTTTATTTCATACAGGACAATTACATCGTTGTTTTCCATGGTGTAAGGAACAATTTTTTTTAAAGCAACCTCGACAAAGCTGTATGTCAATAATTCCAAATCATTGAAATTTAAAACCAAGAATAAAGGTTTCGTTGATGTTTTCAATTTGGAATTTATATGTTCTGCCAACATAAACCCAGTAGCTTTATAGGCGTTGTCTCGCTTATTTAGAATATCCTTTATTTTAATACTTTCTTTATTTATGATACTCATGCTTTAAAAATTAATAAATACTTGTGTTCCGTTAAAATACTTTGTTTCGCTTATTTTAGGTTCTTCCTGATTTTTTTTCAGCGTGATTTCATAGCAGTCTGTACGAATCAACAATGTGCCTTCTACATTTCTTGTAAAATTTATTACGCGTGATAATCCATGTCCATTCTTATTCTTATTTAGTTTTGAAGTGCCCCCATCTTTTAATAGTTCTTTTAATATATTTCTATCATCCTTCGATGAAGTTTTATATTCAGGATTTTTAGCAATATAATTACCAATAAAACCATCTCCATAATCGCATATTGCAATTATCGTTTTAGTTTCTTCAGTCGATTGAATTGATGAAAGTCCCCATGAATTACTATGCTCCCAAACATTCAATCCCAATTCATAAGCTGTTTTTATAAATCCCTTTCTTACTTCTTCTTGACTTATATTATAAATCGGAAGTTTCCCTGAAGAAACAAGTAAATTGAAATAGTCTATGAAGCTGTTTGTGTAACCAGCATCATCAGTCTCAAATGAATTTCCTGACTTTTGCGGTATTGTTCGTATAGGCCAATAAATTGATGACTGCTCACTGATATTACTTAAGTCAAAATATTCTAAAAACCGCTTGTTTATTTTTTCGATATCTTCATTAAGATGAAGATTGCAGTAAAATTTTGAGCATTTAAAAAAACCAAATTTCGCTAAAGTATTTGCTACATTGTTTTTAATACTTTTTATTCTGGTTTCGATTGAATTGTTTTTTTTCTTCAAATAATGGGTGAAATAGATAATATATATTCCACCCGCTAGTGAAATAAAACCGGTAGATGAGAAATCAAGATAAACAATTTGAAAATTTTCAATTTCTATGGCCTGAATTTTTTCAAATTCTCTATATAAAATATAGTCAACCTTATAGTCAAATTTAATTTCAATATAATTGTCAAATTCGTAAACTCTCATCTTC
>CAZBNS010000062.1:7381-9097 GCA_964493475.1 uncultured Rhizobiaceae bacterium
TATTGGGTATAAATTTCATGTGCTGGTTGCACTCTTATGCAAATTTCGGTTTGAGAGTTGGCTTGTATTATTTGCAAATATGTGCAATTTGCATTGGCCTCCCAAACTGTCCCGAAGGGCAGAAGCGCGTAGGCAAACAAAATCTTCATCGGAGTAGTCATTTTGCTTTTGTCTGTTTAGTTTTTGTTAGTCAATTTCTGGTTTTTCTCTCTCTTTAAACATTGCAAGGAACGTTCTAGTATTTTATCCACAGTAAACTTCGGTAAATCAAGTGAACAATATAATAAATTATTCATTAACATTCTAATTTACAGTAAAAATTGTTAAAATTTAGTTGGTCTTCTCCTCATCTTCCTATGGGCTTGTTATGGTTAGTTCTTTTTTAAATAGGTTGATTTCGTCAGATCACCATCAATTTTAGGGGAACTTGTTTTGATTAATGATAAATAAAATCTTATTTGTATCAATGGCAACAAAAAGCACAAATACCTTCAATACGTAAGAGAACAAACATCTGTTTAATCTCCAGAAAAATCATTAAATAACCCGATAAATACATAGCTAATTGACCGGCAGGTGTAGTTCAACACTAACTCATCGCTAGGTCTTGCTGACCGCTCAGAGTCCTATTTATTATGTGGCGTTATTTATTCTTTTCCTATTTGCAAATTCATCAAAGATACTATCAAGTTATTACTCACTGTAAACTGTGTATAATCGTCTCCAAGATTAATATATTCACTTAATCCAGTTGCACGTAATAATGCATTTGAAAATGAATGAAGGTTATTATTAACAATATTCCCATTTACAATTGTGGGCTCCCCAATGTTAAAAAAAGTCCAATTATCAATAAATTCAAAAATATCTCTTGATAATAATGAATTGTTTAAAAATGGCATCGAATTACCAAATGAAGGAATAAAACCATTATGATGAAAATATCTAAAATAGTGATTAAGAAACTCATCAATAAATGGGTTGTAATCAAAAAGTAGGAATGGTAAAAATGCTTGATTAGTATTATTTGCAAATCCAATATTTTTAAAATCACTTAAACAGATTTTGTTATTGTCCTTTTGCGAATCAACAATACTGGCTGCTGCTAAAATCATTTCTCCAGGATTCATGAATAATCCATAATTTCCTAATGTTTTAGTGTTGTTGTGAAAAGTAATTTCTTTTTCAGGAGCTTTTGCAAATATTCCCTTTTTTCCGGTAATAGTAGGGAAGTTTTTCAGCAGAAATAATTGCTCTGGGTCTATCTGCCAAGTGCAATTTGTATCTTTTTTGTTTTGAATAAATGCAATTTTTTGGAAAATCCTATCCCGTCCCTGTGATACAGAACTAATAATTACCATATCAGCAAGCTCTTTTGTTGTAGGTTTGTCACGATAATTAAACTCTACATAAGACCTACTTCCATGTATTTTCTCTGCATAAAAGGAGAAATCCTGATATTTCGTTTTATTTATAGTTTCTGATAATTTTGTCACAAGTGATACTTCATTGTCATTTTCTGCATATCCTGAAGATAAACAATCGTAAAGTTTATGAGAAAATCCACTTTTGAATTTTTTAAACTCATTATCACCTAAATACTCGGTTAATTTTCTAAATAATCTTTCCATAAGTTGTGTTTTTTATAATGCCACATACCGTTTGGCGGTTGCCAAAGAGCTGCACGCCCTGGCCGCGTCGGATTCGCTGATCGGT
>CAZBNS010000062.1:9107-10308 GCA_964493475.1 uncultured Rhizobiaceae bacterium
GGTTTGCGAAGCGACTTCGTATCGCCCGATGACAAACCTGCCAGCGTGCGAAAACCTTGCAAAACCACGAGTACCCAGCTTTTTGGCTTACCGCTTGTTAGCATTCGTTCTTATTTTATTTGATAATATATATCGCCTGTCTGTGAAGCATGTCTTCGTTTTATTAATAACATATCATTCAACGTAATTCTGCCTTCTAAAACTTGCATTAAATCTGTTCCGTCCATTAACATCATTGACTTAAGAACTGTACTTCCAGTATCAGTACAATCAGAAGAATATGTCCCAAGAGAAATAAATAATCCTAATGTGTTTTTTAACTTTCCTTGAATCTTCCCACCAAATGAATACAAATCAGAAGCAGTAATTGCACTTTCTTGCCATTTTGCTTCTAAAAGATAGTCAGCATTGTCGAATGTAAACGCACCATCAATTTGTTCTCCGACTATTTTAAAAGAAGATTTCGGGTCTAAATCAAAAAAGACAAAGAGTTTATTTAAAAATTTTTCAAGTTGAAAACCTCTCTGTTGGGAATTTGTGTTTGATGCAATTTCATAAAATTCTAACTTCAATTCATCAAGTTTCTGTTGATATAGGATACTCGTTTTAACCTTTTCTTTTGTAATTTCTCGTCTTTCTTCAACTTTTTTTAATTCTTCGATAATTTCAAAATGACCTTTTGCTTGTTCTCTTAATTTATTAACGGCTAGTTTTGCTTTTTTAATTAAATCAGGACTATCTTTTTCCCAATACTCTAAATGAGAAAAATCATTCATATTCCCAACTTCTTGAACTAATTTTAATAAGTCAGTTTGATATAAATCTTGACGGTTAATCATTCGGTCGATAAGCTGAGAAACGCTTTCATATTTAATATTTTCCGTCCAGTCAATTGTTGAAACAATTGTTTTGTTTTCTATTGTCAATTCAATGAATTGTCTTAAATCCTTTTTCCGATAATAAATAGCAACTAAAGCCTCTTTTAATGCTAAGACAGAATTTGCTGATATTTTTTTGTTTATGTCCATCGTAGTGAGTGTTTTGAATGAATGCAAACTTGTTTATAACCCCAAATAAAATTAGGTTTATCCACCCAATTTGGCCTGCTTACCAGAAGTTTTGTTAGTTCAAATTTTTGTTAAATATATTTTTTAATAATTAATTAACAAAATAATTTGTGATTTATTTTACTTACATGGTA
>CAZBNS010000063.1:0-10210 GCA_964493475.1 uncultured Rhizobiaceae bacterium
CGAATCCCAGCTGAGTGACAAAAAGAGAGCATACGCTCTCTTTTTTGTTTTATATCAAACCATCTCATCCATTATCACATGTATACGCTTTACATTCTCTTTTCTGAAAAAATTGACAAACAAGCATAAATGAGCCCAGATTTGAATTGCCTCGGGCTTCAGCCCAAGGTGTAGATTTTCAACATCAACAAACTGGGGCTTTAGCCCAACATTTCGCACATTCCGTCTGAACACACATTTTCGCATTTACCAACCAGTTCCCGCGGCCGGTCAAAATGCTCGTTCATCCAATCTCTACGATTCAGTTCGCATCAATCTCTACGAAGGTTTAACAATGGTAAATAAGGTTTTTGAATTAGGCTTTTATCTAATACCTTCAGTTTTTGACTAACCCAGAGGGTTAGCATGTTTATAGAAAATGGACAAGGGGGGAACATGCGACCCCGATGGGGTCGAACCTTTAGCTATGACTATCAATCTATAAACATTCGATGCCTCTGGCATCTGACTTTATTTACTAAATGCCTAATTCAATAAGGTATATTCATGCATCATAATACTTTGTACTCAGCAATGCTTGAAGCATACATCCTGTAGCACTCATGCACTTAGGAACTAAAACCACCGCCTACTGCACCCGAAGAAATAATAAATCCCCTTGACCCCTGCTACTGAGCGATTGCATCGCGTAGTTGAAAACTGAACATTCTGCCCGCAACAGAATTGGAAATTGAATATTCAATATTGGGTATTCCACTGCCAGCAAATTCCTCATTCCTTGTTCCTTATTTATTATTTCTTGTTTTTGTCGGAACGTTGCGTTCAAGCAGTAAAGAAAAATTAATCGTCAATAATAAATCACGTAACGACCTGCGGCCTTCCTTCCCTGTCTCCCTGCTCCTTACTCCAATCAACCCTGCTCCCTTATGCCTCCTGCCTAAAAAACTAAGGCACTCATATACTCATGCACTTATGAACTAATCAAATAAGGTTTCGGTTTGAGGGGATTTCTTTTTTTGCTACTTAGGTTTGGCCATAAAAAATAAGGTTTATTCCTGCATCAGACTGACGTCATCGTTGTACATAATACACTGTACTCATGAACTTAGGAACTTAGGAACTCATGAACTTAGGAACTTAGGAACTCATGAACTTAGGAACTTAGGAACTCATGAACTCAACCTTTGCTTTGCCATAAAATACCTATTGCATTATCAGAAAAAAAAATGTTAATTTGTTAATTAATGTAATCGTATACCAACAAATACATTCAATTGGTGAACATATTATACCTACATACAAGCAACCGTTCAGCGGAAGTTAAGCGTTCAATTACTGTAACGCACTTATTGTCTGGTATATGTGCCTTATTCCTTGGGACTTCTTCCCTACCCGTTCTTGCCAACACCGATTCAGTTGTAGTGGTTCAGCTTAACGACGAGGCCAGGATAGTTGTTGCATCGTCCGACAGTTCAACCCTCTCGATTAGTGAAGGAACGATTGCTGCAAGCCAAGGGTCAACAATCAGGTTGCTCCCCGGAACACACATTAAAGCCAGCGAAGATCAGATAGTAAATATTTGCAGCAAGGCAGAACAAGAGCAACTGGCGAAAGAAGCAACCCAGCGAAAAGAAAAAGAAATGCTGACCAAGGCTGGAGAAAAGCGCAATGAAGCAAATACACCGCTTACAGCAAGTGAAGCATTTCCATATTACCATTACGCACAATTACCACCAGAGCCTGCCAGCGTTGAAGAGCAAGCACTAAAGCTAGTGGCAGCGCTGAGCAACAGCAACACCCCGGTAAGTGCACCGGTAAGTTTTATCGATAAAAAGAGAACAAGCAATACCTGCACAAACTTCACCAGTTCGGCCATTGACAAGGGGTACACCCCTGTATACCAATGGGGAGAACGGGCTGAAACAATAAAAATACTGCGCTGTTGATTTTCTAAACACGAAAACACGAAGGCACAAAGAAAATAATAAAAAGTGTTCCTTTGTGTTGCACTTAGTGTACTTTGTGGTTAAGCAAAAACACGAAGGCGCAAGGACGCAAAGAAAAAAATTGATGTTCTCTGTGTTAACCTCAGCGAACTCTGCAGTTAAAAAAATTAAAATATTTAATAATTAACCAACATTATTCGATAGTAAAAGTCTAACATCTATTGTGTAATGTCTAAAATCATAAAAAAAATGAAAACAATAAAAATTATACTTATAGCCGTATTATTTATTAGTGCTTATAGCGCAAGTGCACAGTCAACCAGTTTCTATCATGATGGAACAAATCTATACTATACAGGTGCTGGAAATGTGGGAATTGGAACTACAACTCCAACTTATTTACTAGATGTTACTAAAAACATATTTGAGCCGACTATTGTAATTCACAATGCTGGAAATGGAGGAGGTGCTGTTTTTAGAATGATTGATGACGCTAGTACAGCAGATTGGAAATTTAAAGCAACGGCAACTGGTGGATTCAAGATTAGAGACCAAGCAGGTGCCAAAGAAGCATTTACCATCGAGAAAAACTCTAAGGATTATGCATTCTACATAAAGGCAGGTGGAAATATTGGAATTGGAACAAACGCTCCAACTACAGCATTGACTGTTGTTGGAACTATATCGTCGACGGGAGCATTAGTTAATGGTAATATAACTTGTAAGGAAGTTGAAGTCACATTATCTGGTTGGCCAGATTATGTATTCGATAAAGAATATAAATTAAGTCCCTTGTCTGAGGTTGAAAAATATATAAAAGAAAATGGTCATTTACCTGGAATTTCTTCAGCAAAAGAAATTGAACAGAATGGTTTATCTCTTGGAGAAATGAATAAACAATTAATGCAAAAGGTTGAAGAACTTACACTTTATGTTATTCAATTACAAAAGGAGGTAAATGAATTAAAGCAACAATAAGGGATTTAATAAATATTTTTATATATCGCAATCAAATATTATAAATTTAATAGGGTGTCTCAAGGATAAGGCACCCTATTTAGTTTATTAAATATTTTAGCACAAGCTATCATAAATGAATTACATTTAATACTTTAGATTAAATTCAAATTATTCAAATCAAAATTAATTTCTATATTTTTGATTTGAATAATCCAAAAAATAGTAGTACTTGGAAGTACCTAAAATCTATATCCAATTCAGTTTGTTTTTCTAATTTTAAAACAAATATAATTGCATGCTTATGCCTGAAATATATAATGAAAATGCCGCTGTATCTCAACCAGTAATTATTGTTCTAGGAATGCATCGTTCAGGAACATCTCTTGTTGCTCAATTAATTGCAGTTTGGGGTGCTTATATGGGAAATGAATTGATCGAAGCTGACGAAAATAATATTGATGGATATTGGGAGAATAAATTATTAGTTACGTTAAACGAAAAAATATTAACTTTTATAGGGGCTAAATGGTATTTCCCCCCAGATGAAATTGATGTGCCAAAATTAATAAGTCAATTTGGAACTGAGGCAGAAATGATTGTAAAAGAAATGGATTTTAAGCGTGAACCTTGGTGCTGGAAAGATCCACGAATGATATTTCTTCTACCCTTTTGGGAGAAAATTTTAGAGAAACGTAAGATCATATATGTCAGTTGTTTTAGAAATCCAGATGTTGTTGCAATTTCGTTATTCAAAAGAAACAAATTACCTAAAGATGTAGCCTTATCTCTTTGGCTATTTACGATGTTGAAAATATCACAAAAACTAAAGGAACGAAATAATTACATTTTAATTGAATATGAAAACCTATTAATGCACCCCGAAGTACAATGCAAATTGCTTTTTAATTTTTTAAATGAATCTTTAAATATTAAAAGAAAGAGAGAGGTCCTTGAAAAAATGAGACAGGTAGTTAAGCCACAACTATCTAACACGAACAAAACTAACATTGCTTCATTAAATTCAGTTCATTTAGAATTATACGAATCACTTAAAAATCAAAAAGTAGAACATACTCCTACAAAAGAACATTCGAACATTCATGAATTAAAAAATGTTCTAGCTCTATATGATGCAAGTAGGTTATATTCTCAATTATTCATCTCTCAGAATGGGGCAGAATTTAAAGAAGCAATATCCATTAGAAATGATTTTGAAAGTGAGATGTCTAAAATTGAATTCGATATTAGCCAATTTAAAAACATAACATCATTACGATTTGATCCGCTCAATGATTGGGTTGAAATAGAAATCCAAAAAATTGAACTCAAAATTAAAGGAAAAAACATAAGCGATAATGTGCAATATTATTCAAATGCCTTCTACAATCAGGACAAAATACTACTATTCAATACCATTGATTCACAAATTATAATTGACTTAACGCAGTATAAGAATGATTCTTTAGAAAAGATTGAATTCCATTTAAAATATTTATCTTATGGCGAAGTTACGCAAAAACATTTTGCAGAAAATTTCTATAACTATCTTTCAGAAATTTACAACGACCAACAATTAGTAAATCTAAGATCATTTGCTCTATCTGATTTGAAAAATCTTAATCAAGCTAAACAAAATTTGGTTGAATTGGAAATTGAATATTATAAAAACAAGTCCCTTAAACTTGAAAGTTCACTTTTAAAAACAAATCAACAACTCGATGAAAAAAATCAACAACTCGATGAAAAAAATCAACAACTCGATGAAAAAAATCAACAACTCGATGAAAAAAGACAACAACTTATTGAAAAAGAAAATGTTCTATTTCATTTGAATAGACAAATTCATTACAATGATATTCAGATTGTTGAACTCACCAATTTTGTTAAAGAAAAAGATAATTACATTTCAACACTTGAGAAAAAAAATTCTGAAAATCAGCAACTCATTATTGATTTTGAAATTAATCTCAATAAATTAAAAGAATGCATAAAGGAAATTGAAGCTCAAAATCTCTTTCATCAAACACAAAACAGATTGTATTTTAATGAATTAGAAAATTATAAAAAATCGATTATCTATAAAATATCCAAATTTATTATGAAATTCATTAGTAGTCTAGATTTAAAACAAATAGGAAGAAATATAATTAAATTCAGAATAAACAAGAAATATAGAAGAATTATTAAATCAAGTGGGCTATTTGATAAAAAATACTATTTGCAAAATAATCAAGATGTTGCCCAATCTGGAATAGATCCAATATCCCATTTTATTCAATATGGTGGTAATGAATTAAGAAATCCAAGTCCTAATTTTGATACAAGATTCTACCTTTCTAATAATAATGATGTCTTAATGTCTGGAATAAACCCACTAATACATTATATTAAATATGGAAAAAATGAAAGTCGTCCAATAAAGTCAATATGTGATTCAAAATACTTCGCGGATGAAACTCCTGATCATACTTATAGTACTGATAATAATGAGATTTCTTATTCTAATATAGATTATATGATTATCAAAAAAAGTGGTCTTTTTGATGAAGAGTATTATTTGAGAAAAAATCCAGATATTTTACAAGCAGGAATTGATCCATTACAACATTTTTGCAATTTTGGTTGGAAGGAAGGAAGAAATCCAAGTCCTGATTTTTTAATTAATTTCTATCTTGATACTTATAAGGATGTTAAACAATTAAGGATTAATCCTCTTGTTCATTATATAAAATATGGAAAGACTGAAAGCAGACTTTCAAAACCCATTGTAATTGACGATGAAAAGTTGACTATCGAAGCTGACATATCAGATGTCGAGCAAAAATCAATCGATATTGGAAAACCAACGATTGCTGTTATTGCGCATATCTATTATGTCGATCTATTAGATGAGTTCCTTCAATATTTTAAAAATATTCCTTTTCGTTATGACTTAATTATAACAACGTCCCTCAGGAATAAAGAATATATTGAAACCAGAATTTATAAGGAAAGTACTGCCTCTAAACTTACAATTTTATCATATGAGAATAAAGGTCGGGATATTGCTCCGTTTATTGATTTATTAAAAAATTATCTCTTTCAATATCATTTTGTTTGTAAAATTCACACAAAAAAGAGTAACCATGATACTAATCTTGCAGGTTGGAGAAGATATTTGTTAGACAATCTTCTTGGATCAGATAAAATCATTGAGAAGATAATTGATGAATTTAACCTTGATGAAAAATTAGGCATCATCTATCCAGTCCAACACCCTTATATCACATTCTTGATGAAGGACCTTCAGTGGGGTGAAAATCTGGAAATAGCAAAAAAAATATTTCCAGAACATATATTTAGCCCCGATCAAAAATTTGAATTCCCAAGTGGATCAATGTTTTGGTTTAGGCCTGAAGCCTTAAAGATATTACAATCATCAACTCTTTCGATCAAAGATTTTGAAGAAGAGGAAGGTCAGATTGATGGGACACTTGCACACGCAATTGAAAGAATGTTGGGGTTACTACCATTAGAATCGGGATATCATCTAAAAAAAGTATTTTTTCCTGAAAAGGTAAGGCGATTATCCAATAAGCCAATGAAATCAATTAATGAAACACAAAAAATATTATTTGTTTCGCACGATTTAGCCTTAGCCGGTGCAGAAATTCTTTTGCTTACCCTTATGAGATGGCTTACAAATCACACCTCATTTAAACTAAATATTATTGCTTTAAGACGCGGAATTGATAATGGCAAACTTTTTAATGAATTTTACAAATTAAGCAACATCATAATTTGGGATGAATTATTGGAACAATATTCCGAACCTGATGCTATTGAATATTGTTTAACACAAATTGGGACAGTTGATTTAGTATACGGAAATACTGTTATTGCCCCGTCAATTTATAAATATCTTATTGGCTTTAACGCACCATTTATTACACACATCCACGAACTCGAACAATCAATAAAAAGATATGTTGCAAGTAATGTTCTTGTTGAAATGAAAGAATTTACCAATATATATATTCCATGTTCTGAGCCTGTTAAGTCAAATCTTCTTTTAATGCATCATATATCAGAAGAGAAACTAAAATTAGTTAATGCGTTTATTCAACCTACCATTTTTTCAGATGAAGAGCCATCAAGTATTAGAAAACAATTTTCTCTCCCTTTGGAAAAAACAATTGTTTGGGGTTGTGGTACAATTTATTGGAGAAAAGGGGTAGATATTTTTATCCAAACAGCAAAAGTGCTCAAAGACTATGGCATCGATAACTTTGAATTTATCTGGATTGGTTCAAATTACTGGAAAATTGACAGCGAGGAATATGGAACATGGAGTGATTGGGAATTGTATATCGTTGAAAATGAATTACAGTCACACATAACTTTTCTAGGTGAAAAAGACAATCCAAAAAATTTCTTTTTAGCTGGCGATATCTTCTATCTGCCTTCAAGAGAAGACCCCTATCCTTTGGTTTGCCTTGAAGCTGCCGAATGCAAGCTGCCCATTGTATGTTTTGACGAAGCAGGAGGCATACCCTCATTTGTAGGAAAAGATGCAGGTTGGGTGGCCCCCTACCTTGATTTTGTTTCAGCAGCAAATGCAATAAAATATTTGATAGACAATGAGGGGGTTCGGAAAATAAAAGGTGAAACAGCCAGAACAAAATTACTTAAACAACATTCCTCAGAAATTGCAATTCCTGAAATCGTAAATATCTGTCATTTAGCCATGAATAGTAAACCGCTTGTTTCAGTAATTGTTCCTGTTTATAATCAGGAAAAATATATTGCATCAAGAATTGAGAGCATTCTTAATCAGACATTCAGAGATTACGAAATCATAATTCTTGATGATTGTTCTACAGATAACAGCTATGAAATTGAAAAACAATTTGAATATCATCCTTCCATATCAATTTATCAAAACAAGAAAAATTCAGGTTCTGTTTTCCGGCAATGGCAAAAAGGGATTGAAATGGCTAGGGGTAAATATATATGGATTGCAGAGGGTGACGATCTTGCAGACCCCATATTTTTAGAAACGCTTCTCCCTTCCTTTAATGATAAAGAGGTTAGTCTTAGCTATTGTGCATCTCATATGATTGATGAAAGAGGAAATGTCGAAAAAGAGTATTATTTAAATATTGGCCACTATGCGAATTTAAATTTCCCAAAATACCGTTGGTTGGACAACTATACTGCCGATGGTGTAGATGAAATAGCAAATGCATTATCAATTAGAAATACAATCCCGAATGTAAGTGCAGTCTTAATGAGGGCTGAATCTGCGCTGTTAATTGATTTCGACAAATGTTCTTCATTTCAGTGTGGAGGTGATTGGTTTGCTTATGTGTCTATCTTGAGTAAGGGTAAGATTAGTTATTCTCCAAAACACTTGAATTTTCACAGAATACATTTAGAATCTGTAGTTGCAATTAATAAACATGACCCTCAAAAAACGTTGCCCGATTATTTTAAAATGCATAAGTATATTCTTGAAAAATTTTCGATTGCCGAAGATGTTTACTATTTAATGGTTAGAAGTGTAAATGTTGATTTACGTCGTATCTGGCCAAACCTATCAGATAAAGAATTCGATTTGCTATATAATATTAATGATTTGAATACTATTAAACATTTGAATGAATAATGAATAAAACACTGTACATTCATGTTGGACTTCATAAAACAGGCACAACTGCAATTCAGAATTTCTTAGCGATAAATCGTGAAATATTAAAAACAAATGGAGTATTATATCCAGGTAAAAGTGAAAACCATTATGATATTAGTGAAGAATTACGCTCAGACTGTAAAGCTTTTTTAAACAAAAAAACAGAAACAAATAAAATTTTCAACGAGATATTCCAAGAACAAGATAACTATGACAATTTTATAATAAGTTCTGAAGGTTTTTTAGAATTCATTGATTTTACTATACCAGCTCTCAATGAAACTATTAAATATTTTAACCTAAATATGAGTGTTAAAATAATAATTTATTTAAGATCTCAATTATCATGGATCGAATCAATTTACCAACAAAGAATCAAACAAACAAAAACCAGAAATAAATTAACAATTGACCAATTCATTAAATTCGAGAATATTTTACTATTTGATCATTATAAATTATTGAAATATTTAAGTAATACGTTTGGAAAAGAAAATCTAAATATTAGAATGTATTTGTTTGAAAAAGCCGACAATAAAATATTTGACGATTTTTTAAGTATATTGAATATACCGAATAACGTAGCATATACATATCCAAATAAAGCAAATTTAAATATAGGGTTACCTAAAGAGTCAATTGAGTTTTTAAGGTGGTTAAATATCCTTGAAATTCATGATGATATATTTTCAGAAATTTCCAATCTGCTTTCACAACAAGAAATCAATGAATTAGAAAAATATCACTTTCTTTCTTATGAAATGGCAAATGAGATTAAAGATTTTTATTTTGAAATAAATAAGAAAATTGCTAATGATTTTTTTTCTGAAACCGATAGAATAAAATACTTAAATAATGAAAACAGAACATTTAAGAGAATCATTGATCAAAACAATTTAGAAAGTATTGATTTGCCTAAACAAATTGAAATAATTAAAATAAACAACCAGTTTATATTATTTAGGCTATACCAGTTTTTAATCAATATGACACCTGAAAATGAGGAGGTTATAAAACTAAGCACTTTTATTCAAAATTCAATTATAGAATTAATTCCTCTTCAAGAAATTAAAAAAATGGTTTATTTAGGTTCATCATTTGAAGCTGAAGATTTAATTAAAAGCATTGAAAACATTGAAACAATAATTAAAATTGATTCTGATAATTTTATGCTCAGTTCATTTAATTTCAGTACAGAGACAAAGCTACATATTTCAGATATTAATAAAGAAGTTCATATTATTAGTTATGGCATAGATCCATATTTTCAAATAATTAATTTTAGGAGAAATAATACACAGGCATATATAATTAAGATTAAAATTTGTGCTCCCAAAGACACAATACTAAAAGTTTATTTTCAAATAATAAATAATCCATTCTTCAATGAATCAAATACAATTTTTACTAATCTCACAAAAGGTGAAAATGAAAAATATATTCTCATTACCCATAGCGGTTTTAATGGAAATATTAGAATTGATCCTGGTATAACTGAGGGATTGTTTATTATTCATGAAATTCAAATTTATAGTGCACAACTTATTTAAGGATTATATAAAGTTATACCTTATATTTACAATGAAATTTGGAAACTTATTAATTTTTGATATTCTTATTATTGATTTTTTTA
>CAZBNS010000064.1:0-10137 GCA_964493475.1 uncultured Rhizobiaceae bacterium
TTAAGTGTATAATTGCCAAAAACTCCCAAATAAACATTTGACAAATAAAACCAAACATCTAATAATTAAATAGCCTACGGGCAAAGTGATGGCTCAAAACGCCAAAACGCAATTAAATTAGTCTGCAGGCTTTTGTTGTATCTAACGATATAGCGGAGGCTTGCGGTTATAATAGATTACTTTGTAGTCTAAAAGACTGTAAGGGCTGAACTAGTCAGTTTTTTGAACCTCCGCACTTTCTTTTGATTGTGCGATTTTTATTAAAATTTATTAATAATAAAAAAGGTAAAATATGATTACTGATAAATTAAAAGATCTTAACAATGTATTAAATGAAAAAATAGATAATATTAAACAAAAAAAACTAAATGATTTTTCTAATAATTTAAATGACGAAATAAAAGATATAGAAAGACAATTATTAGAAGAAAAACTATTTCAATTAGAAAGAAAAGCTTTCCAATATATAGTAAATAATAACTTCAATATAAAAAGAGATATAAGAACACTAAGAAGATTATTAAGATATATAGAAAGAACTCATGAAGGACATAGAACTTGTGAGTGTATGGTTGAGAGAGTGGAGAATTTATTGGAAAGTGTTGTAAAGAAAAATTAAGAAAAAATACAAAAATAAAGCTATGAAGATGGGCTGATAAAAATTTAAAAGCAGCCCTCTTTGTCAATGGACTTGACAAAGGGGGCTATTTATAATTAACCAAAAAACATTGTATTATTAATAGCCGAGTGTAGTTAACTATCTAATTTTTATAATCTTGCTATTTTCTATTTTGTAAATATTTGATGGTTTTCCAGCAGAAATGGTGTCATTTTTAACTACAAAATCTATTTTATTGCCAAATTTATCTAAAACTTCCTGATATGTTAAACATTCTTTCTCGCCTGAATTATTAATGCTTGTTGCAAAGACTGGTTTTTTATATTTTGTCAATAATTCTAAAATAAATTTATTGTTGGGAATACGGATTCCCAAATAATTATCAGAAATTAAATTTAAGTAATGTTTGTCTTTTTTCTCTAAAATTATTGTGTTATTCTGGAGTTCTTTTTGTATGAAATTTTCTATGTAATTGTTGACTAGACAAATGTCTTTAATTTTGTTTCTGTCGTTTAAAAATATTGATAATTTTTTGTTATAATCTCTATTTTTTATTTTATACAATCTATCAACCGCTATTTTGAATTCTGGATTACCAATTAGCCCATATACTGTGTCAGTTGGTATTGCTATAAGTCCGCCACTGTTTAAAATTTTGATAATTTTGTCTATCATTATTTGCTGCTATTAAACCAACTGTTAAATTTCAATGAAGAAAAAGTAAATAAAATTATGCCGTATAATGCCATAAAAAGCATTGGCTGCCAAGCTTCGAATATTGTTGCTCCTCTAAATATGACGGCGAAAGAAAAGTCCATATAGTGTTTTAGCGGGGATAGAAACATGATTTTTTGAATAAATGGCGCCATTGATTCTGTTGGGGTAAATGCGCCGGATAAAAATACCATCGGCATCATTATTGCTATTGTTAATAATGCTAGTTGCGCTGTGTTGTTTGCGAAAGTTGCTAAAACTATGCCAAGTGCGGCAATGCTAAATTGGAATATAATAAATCCAATAAAAAATAGTATTAAAGAGCCTTGTATTTTTACATTATAATATCCTTCTATTACAATTAACATTGAGGCGATGGCAAATAATAATATGATTATGCTGTTAGACCATATTTTTGATAGCATTATCTCTTGTGGAGTTATTGGCATAACTAGTAAATGTTCTATTGTGCCGGATTCTTTTTCTCTCACTAAAGCAACGGCTGGAAGCATTATTGATAATATTGTTCCCATCATAACCATTTCGGCTATAGACATAAACCATTCTGATTGCATGTTTGGATTGTATCTGACCCTAACTACTTGTTCAAATATTGGCCTTGAATTGTTATTTGACTTTATGGCGCTTCTAAGGTAATTTAAAATTTCATTATTTATTATTTGTCTGATGTAATTAGAGCCCACATAGGCTTGACTTACAACGGTTGCATCTATATTAAGCTGAATTTCTGTTGGTTTTTGTGCAAGCAAATTTGCTTGAAAATGCTCTGGAATAACAATAATAAAACTGTATTTTCCTTTGTCTAAAGCATTATCAATATCTGCAAATGAAATTTCTATCGGTTTTTGAAAATATGGGCTTCTTAGTCCTGTTAAAATATTTTTTGACAATTGTGATTGATCTTCGTTTACAACTGCTATAGCTGCATTTTTTACATCTAAATTTCCAGCGTCTGCAGCTATTATAATATTTATGGTAAAAGCCCAAACGACAAATACAACAAATATTTTGTCATTTAAAAAACTTTTTATCTCCTTCTTTCCTAATATGTATATGTGTTTTAAAGAAACTCTGAGGCCTGATAACATTGTTCTCTACTCCAGCCTGTCAATTGTTATAACTACCCTTCTGTTTAATCCTTCCTTAAAATCGTTGTTTGTAATAACTCTGGGGTCTATTTCACCAATCCAACTTTCTTTTATTTTTGTTTCGCTAATACCATTTTTAATTAAATAATGCTTAACAGTTTGGGTTCTTCTTTTTGATAATTTTTCATTATATTTTATATTGCCAACCCTATCAGCGTGTCCGGTTATGTTTATAATATAATTTCCATTAATTTTTTTAACATCATTCAAAACTTCCAGCACTACCCTACTAGAATTTTCATTAATTACCGAGCTATCAAAATCAAAGCTAACTACATACTTTTTAGGTTTTATAAAAGTTTGAGGTTCATAATCGTTTTTATCTAAATCCAAAATGATTAATTCCCTTTCCTCCTTTGTTAAAAGCATAAGCTTAAATTCTAAATATGCGAGTGTATCAATAAATCCTTGTTTGCATCTAACTATTTGGCTGTATTTTGTGTAATATCTCTCCTCAACCATCCAACAATCATAATAAAACTGTAAATTTGCTACCTCTTCTGGATATTCTTTTTTGGATGATTTATTATTAATTACTAAAAACATTCTTTGCCGCATATCTTCCAATTGTGTTAAAGTCATATCTTTTGAAAAAAATTTGGTTATTTGTTCTTTTTTAGGAAGACTTATTGGCAAAACAACTTTGCCATTTTCTATTTTTTTAGCTTTGTTGTTAAATATTCTGGCCCCTTTCCAATCATAATTTTCCGTCTTATAGTTTGCATACGTGGAATAATTATTATGCAAATAATTATAAAAATTAGCTTCGTTCTGCTGGTAGTATTTAATACAACCTGTCAATGCTATAAATAATAAAGTGTATAATAATTTTTTGGTTTGCAATGATAAAATTAATATTTATACGATAAGAAAATAACATTTATTAATCTAAAATTCAATTGTTTATTAATGATGTTCGGCAATTAATATATTTAGATTTTTGATATGGCTATAATAAAGTGGAATTATAATAACCAGGTATGTGCTGCGGAGCAATAAAGGGAGATAATTTAAGATTTTAAATAATAACCGCAAACATTTAACAAAAAAGCTTTATTTTTTAAAAAAATGTTTTATATTATATGCATTGAAATAAAAGTATTTTTTATATGAAACTTGAAGGCTTGACATTTGACGAAGCAATGGAGCAGTTGGAAAACACAATAGGAAAACTAGAAAAAGATGATGATGCAGATAATCAAGAACTTTATGAAGAAGCTATTGCTCTGAAGGAATATTGCAGTGAATTGTTAAGAAGAGAGAAAGAGGATATTATAAAAATAGCGAAAGAGAATAATATTGCATTGTCAGATATAGGTCTGGAAAATAGTGAAGATGAAGACATTGAAGATATGGCTAATGAAGAAAATGAAGACGATGAAGTTTCTGATGCAGAAAGTGATGCAATAAGATAAATCGTGGGCTTATTAATTTTTAGGTATTGATATGGTTTTAGAAGTAAATGACGCAAATTTTGATAGTTCTATTCAAAAGGGTAAATGTTTAGTTGATTTTTGGGCTCCTTGGTGTGGTCCTTGTAGAATGCTTTCTCCAGTGATTGACGAATTAGCTGAAGAAATGAAAGATGAAATAAAAGTTTTAAAATGTAATGTAGATGAAAATCAAGCAACACCGTCAAAGTTTAATATAATGGGCGTTCCTACACTTATCGTATTTAAGAATGGCAAAATGGTAGCTCAGAGATCTGGTATGGCGCCAAAAAAGGTCATTCAAGACTGGATAAAAGAGAATTTAAAATAAATATATAATGTATATTATATTTCAAATAAAAAGGTTTCTCTCTATATGTGTAGAAGAAACTTTTTTGTTTATTAAAGCAAAATTTAAAAATAAAAAAGATTTTAAAATAATAACCTTTACTAAAAAATTTAATATTCCCCTTTCAAATAAGGAAAATGAAATTAAATTAGATAAAAAGTTTTATGATTTTTATTCTCTCCAACCAAAGAATGAGAAACCATTTTATATAAAATCACCATTATTTCTTTTAATTAAGAAAAATAAAGAAGAAATATTCAATAATTTAATTTTGATATTTCTTAATTATGGTTTTTGTATCAAAATTGGATTGGAAATAGAGTTTTATATTCTAAACAACATTAATAAAATTGATATAGTTGGAGAGTTAAAAAAAATATTGGCAAATATTGAAAATATTGAAATGGAAAAAGGCCAAAATCAATTTGAAATTAAAATGAAGCCATATATCAATTTAAACGACTTGGCTCATGATTATCAAACAGTTTTAAAAAAGTTGAGTGATTTTTGCAGCTCCAATAATTTAAATCTTAATTTTGACGCTTTGCCTTTCAAGAATGATTGTGGTAGCGCTTTACAAGTAAATTTGTCAATTGTTGATACTGATGGAAAAAATCTTTTTTCCAGAACTAAAATTGACGATAATTTAACTGATAGCGATCTGATGTTGAATTGCATAGGCGGATTATTAAATAATTTGAATAAAAATTTATTATTTTATATAAAAGATAAAAAATGCTTAGAAAGATTTGACTTGGAGCAAAATATAAAAATTAAAAATTTAAATAAATATCCAGCTCCGACATTTGTGAGTTGGGGTATCAATAATAGGACTGCGAGTATCAGGATTCCAACTCCACCAATAAGAAATTTGGAAAAATATTTTGATGAAGACAATAAAAATAGAAGAATAGAATTTAGAGTTCCATCCGCCAGTGCAGATTTAACATTAACGCTAATCGGAATTCTTTCATCACTGATTGACGGTATAGAAAATAATTTGAAGCCGAATATTGAAAAAAGTTCTTTTGATATAACAACTACTAATGATGATTTAGAAAAAATTAAAGATGATATTTATATTTTAAATGACATTTTCAAGGTTAACGAAAATATTTTATTTTTTAATAAAAATTGAATTTGTGGAGCATTTAATTTCTAATTTTAATAAAATAAATATAAACTTCACCAGCTAAATTTTACTCACTAAGTTTCGCTTTAAAATAGACTTCACCAAGCAACTTCTATTCGCCAAATTTTTTTCTGGCAACCAAACTTCAATAGATATTTTATCTATTATCCTATTCGTTTAAAAATTTAGGAGAATTGGGTATTTTATAAATTTAATAGTCCCATTCATTTAAAAAAGTTTCTTTGAATAATCTTATAAAATCTAGTCGTTGTTTTGCAATTTCTTTTCCAGTTTTTGTGAATAAAAACTGCTCTATTTTTAACAATTTTTCATCAAAATGATTTAAAGAAGTTGTTTTTCTATCTTTATTCTTGTATTCTTCCTCACTTAAGTTTTGTTCTGACGGTATTTTTGGGTCATAAATATCTCTATTCATTTTTGAGCCATAAGCAAAACATCTTGCAATTCCAATTGCGCCTATTGAATCTATTTTGTCAGCATCTGATACAATTTGCAGTTCTTTTGTCAATTCCACTATATCTTTATTCTTTAGCATTTTTGAAAATGACATATTGTTTATTATATATAATACTTCTTTTTTTATATTTTCATCCAAATTTAATGTTTCATAAAAATCCGTGAATTTCGGGCAATTTTTGTTTAATGAGTCCTGTATTTTACTATCTATAGTATCATGCAGCATGCATGCCATATCTATAACCAATCTATTTCCACCCTCTCTATCCAATATTTTGTTTGCGATTCTTTTTACTCTTATTGCGTGATAATAATCATGTCCGGTGTGTTCATTTATAAATAATTCTTTTATATAGTTTTCTATATTTGATACTATTTCAACTTGATCTTTCATATCTTAAAATTATAATTAATAATTTTTTTATCTTCTATAGTTATAATTCGGTTTAATTTTTTTGCCAATTCTATGTTATGTGTCGCCATTAGAAGACTGGAATTATAATTTTTTACAGTTTGCAGTAATAAGTTGAAAACTATTTCTGCATTTTCTGGATCTAAGTTTCCAGTTGGTTCATCAGCTAGTATTATTGATGGATTATTGATTATAGCCCTTGCAATTGCTACTCTTTGTTTTTCTCCACCAGATAATTGATGTGGTCTATTATGCATTTTTGAAATCAACCCCAGATCATTTAAAATGTTTATAGCTTTTTCTTTTATAGCTTTTTTATTTAGCTTTAAATTGATTAGCGCAGGTAAGATTACATTTTCTAAAACGGAAAATTCTGGCAATAAATGATGAAATTGAAAAACGAAGCCAATATTGTTTTTCCTTATGTTTGTTTTTTCTATATCACTTAAATTACTTATTTTTTGCGAATTTATGTAAATATTTCCGCTTGTTGACGTATCTAAAAGTCCGCATATTTGCAATAAAGTCGTTTTACCGCAACCTGATGGTCCAACAAAAGCCACCGTTTCTTTGTTATAAACAGTCAATGAAGAATCCTTAATTACTTCTAAAAATCCTTCATTTTGTTTATATTTTTTATTTATGTATTCTAATTTTAATATTTCAAAATTGGAATTTAGATGGCTGGTTTCCATTCTTTTGCTTGCTTTGCATTATATTCAATAGCTTCTTTTGGAGCTTCATCATCTGGCATTATAGCCCCCTCTGGACTAGTTGTTTGGCAAACGCCACAGTCTATGCATATACTTGGGTCTATTACCAATTCGCCTTTTGGTCCTTTTTTAAAAGCTTGAACTGGACAAACTGATGGTGCCTCTTTTATTTCATCTGAATTTTTTGTTATAACAACTCTTGGCATATTTTTTAAAAAAATTAATTATGGATAAAATAATACGAAAATAATTTTTTAAAAGCAATAACTAATACCAATTTATAAAGAGCATTTCTAACTTTCAATACATTTAGCAAGATTAAGTTTTAATTAAAAATAAGGCAGCTCACCTTTGTCGCTCCACGACATTTGACTTCGTCGTAGCGACAAAGGGGGCTACAATTAAACCACATTTTAGTTTCCAAAAGATAAGTAATAACTAACAAAAATTAGACACAACTACTTTTTTATTTTTGTTTTTTTACTACTAACCGTTTCTTTTTTAATTTTCTTTTCCTTTTTAGCCACAATAATTTTTTTAGAACTTGTTGCAGTTTTTTGGGAATTATCCTTTTTCTTTTTACCTTTCTCAGTATCTTCTGCAAAGTTAGTAATAGTTGGATTTGAGATAGATAATTTAATTTTGCTGTAATCAACTTTTTCTTGTGGGCTATCTATGTTTTCGCCTCTAATAACTTTCTCAACTTGTTCTTTATCCAGCGTTTCATGCTTTAACAAAGCTTCTGCTACAGCGATTAAATCCTTTTTCTTGGATTTTAATAATTTCTCAGCTTTTGCTTTTTGTTGAGTTATTATTTCTTTGATTTCACTGTCAATTAATTTTAAAGTTTCGTCAGAGCTTCCTTCTAATTGATAAGTTTCGCCAGCTGTTCTTTTTCTTTCATAATTTACTTCGCCAAGCTTTTCACTAAAACCATAAACTGTAATCATTCTTTCCGCTAGTTTCGTTGCATATTTAATATCCGCACTAGCTCCGCCGGTTATGTTTTCCTTTCCAAAAATCATTTCTTCAGCTATTCTTCCACCAAATGCAACCATAATTTCTTCAAGCATTTGATTTTTTCTTTCATAGTTTTTGTCGTCTTCTGGCAAGAAAGATGTGATACCACCGGCTCTACCTCTAGTTATTATTGTCACCTTATGAAGAGGATCCACATTTGGACAATTCATTGCAATTATGGTGTGTCCAGCCTCGTGGTAAGCTGTTAATTTTCTATCTTCGGGCTTCATAACTCTATTTTTTCTTGCAAGTCCCATAATTATTTTATCTGTAGCTTCTTCAATTTCTTCCATTGTAATTTTTTTTCTGTTGGCTCTTGCAGTTAAAAGTGCGGCTTCGTTAATAAGGTTTGCCAAATCTGCGCCGGAAAAGCCCGGCGTTGCTTTTGCGACAACGTTTAAATCAACATCTGACGCAAGTTGAACTTTTTTTGCATGAACTTCCAATATTTCTTCTCTGCCCTTATAATCTGGCAATGAAACCGTGATTTGTCTATCAAACCTGCCAGGTCTCATTAATGCTTTATCTAGCACATCTGGTCTATTTGTGGCAGCGATTACAATAATTCCCTCATTTCCTTCAAATCCGTCCATTTCCACTAGCAATTGGTTAAGAGTTTGCTCTCTTTCGTCGTTGCCTCCGCCAATTCCAATGCCTCTATGTCTACCAACAGCATCAATTTCATCAATAAAAATTAAACATGGAGCGTTCTTTTTTGCTTCTTCAAACATATCTCTAACTCTACTAGCACCAACACCAACAAACATTTCAACAAAATCTGATCCAGAAATAAAGAAAAATGGAACTTCCGCCTCTCCTGCGATTGCTCTAGCAAGTAATGTTTTTCCAGTTCCCGGTTCCCCAATTAATAAACATCCTCTTGGTATTTTTGCACCAATTTTTGTATATTTCATCGGCTCTTTTAAAAAATCAACCAACTCTTTTAATTCTTCTCTCGCTTCGTCTACGCCAGCTACATCTTTAAATGTTATTTTGCCTTTCATTTGGAGCAACTTAGCTTTTGATTTTCCAAATTTGAATGGACTGTTTGCACCACTGTTTGCGCCTTTCATAAAATAAATCCATAAGCCGATTAGCAAAATGAAAGGCAGCCAGCCTATTAATCCTGCTATAATTTTACCGCTTGTTGAAATAATTGGAACAACTTTTACTTCAACATTTTTTTCTCTTAATTCTTTAACTAAGTCTGGATAATCGGTTGATAATGTGTAAAATTCTTGGCCGCTTATAAATTTTCCGCTTATATCTTCACCCCTAATTTCAACGCTAGAGATTTCACCATTACTCACTTTATTTAAAAAATCTGAGAAAACAATCTCGCTTTTGTTTTGAATCCCTTGGTTGAGTATGTTTGAAAAGAATATTATAATAATAAATATTACTACCCATGTTATAATATTTTTATTTAAATTGTTTTTCATATTTTAAGTTTTGTTCGTTATCTATAAGATAAGTATTTTTATATAAATATCAAGTGTAAATTTCAGAATTGATAATATTATAAAGCTTCCCTTCTCGTGGTGTTGGGTCTCTTGCGGTGTTGGGTTCGGAGACTCAACGCCACGAGAGGCCCAACGCCACGAAAAAGACCCAACACCACGAGAAAGACCCAACACCACGAGAAAGACCCAACGCCACGAAGAAATATTTAATTTTCCCTCTCAGCATGTCATTCCGTAGCTGGATTTTCTTAATGAATGAAATGAATTTAGAAAATCCTCATACGGAATCCAGGAAATATTGAAACAATAACAAATCTTTATTTTGTTGTCTTTTTCCTGGATTACGCAGGTCAAGATTTTGTAAACTCACTTCGTTCGTTAACAAAATCTAGCCTGGTAATGACAAGACTGCGGAGGGTTTCGTTTATTAACAAAATCTAGCCTGGTAATGACAAAACTGCGGAGGGCTTCGTTTATTAACAAAATCTACGTGGCAATGACAGAGATGAGGGGGTGGGATTATGTGCTTTTGTCAACGACTTTGTCTTGAAATCTAACCTGGTAATGACAAGACTTTATTAACATTCCCTCTCAGTATGTCATTCCGTAGCTGGATTTTCTTATTGAGTGAAACGAAAT
>CAZBNS010000065.1:0-10103 GCA_964493475.1 uncultured Rhizobiaceae bacterium
AGGCTTGCGGTTATAATAGATTACTTTGTAGTCTAAAAGACTGTAAGGGCTGATTGCGTCAGTTGTTTTGACCTCCGCACTTTTTCAAGTGCGATTTTTATTAATTAAAAAAGAGGTAAAATATGATTACTGATAAATTAAAAGATCTTAACAATACTTTAAATGAAAAAATAGATAATATTAAACAAAAAAATCTAAATAATTTCTCTAATAATTTAAATGACGAAATAAAAGAAATAGAAAGGCAATTATTAGAAGAAAAACTATTTCAATTAGAAAGAAAAGCTTTTCAATATATAGTAAATAATAACTTTAATGCAAAACGAGATACAAGAACACCAAGAAGATTATTAAGATATATAGAAAGAACACATGAAGGACATAGAACTTGTGAGTGTATGGTTGAGAGAGTGGAGAACTTACTGGAAAGTGTAATAAAGAAAAATTAATAATTAAATAACATATTTTGGATTGTTAATTCTGTTTGAAAGCTCAATTAGCATTGACAAACAATAATATAATTTATATTAATATAGTAAGCTAGGTAAAAAATTGAAAAAGAAAAATTATGGATGTTGTATTTAATTCTATTATTCCAATAGCCATAATTTCAATCATCCTGCTGATTTTCATTTTTATTTTAAGATTAATACTTCATCTTATTTTGTGGGTGGCATCTTTATTTTATATTAAAAAGAAAAAGGCAAGAAAAATTAATAAAAAGTCGCCTAAAGCTGATATAATTCCTTATAAAAAAGAGGAAGAAGAGTTGCTTAGGGATAAAAAATTGGAGGAAAAAAAGCTTGAGGAAGAGTTTAAGTTGGAGGGAGTTCAGAGAATTGGCGAGGAATTTGAGAAGCAAGTCGCTTTTCTTGATGAGGATAGAATAGTTGGAATAGCGAAGCCGATAGGTTTTTGGACTTCTCTTATTTTGGGAGATCAGTTGTCTCAAATTTTGGGTAGGGCTAGTGCTTTGAATGATAGATCTCACAAGGGTTTTTGGGTTAGTATGCTGGAAGCTCAGGCTAGGGGTCTTGGTAGAAAGAAGAGTAGAAGTTTGTAGTTGATTTTTCAAAAGAAATCGTTATATTGTGAATGCTGAAAAAATATATTTAAAATGAGACAAGAGTTGGTTGATAGGTTAATACCAAATAAAACTCCATCAATTGAGGAGATTGAGGCAAGATATCCCGCAAGACCTAATGGTGCTGTTATTACAAGAATCGCACCAAGTCCAACTGGATTTATGCATATAGGAACTGTTTGGACGGCTATTACTGATGAAAGAATAGCTCATCAAAATAATGGTGTATTTATTTTAAGAATAGAGGATACGGATCAAAAAAGAGAAGTTAAGGGTGCGGTGGAAGCAATTTTGAAATCACTTAATTATATGGGATTGTTTAATGATGAGGGCATGAGAATTGATGGAAAGGAATATGGAAATTATGGTCCCTATACTCAAAGTGAAAGAAAAGATATATATCAGGCTTATGTGAAGGAATTGTTAAAAAAGGATTTGGCATATCCTAGTTTTATGACTCATGATGAGCTGCAGCAAATTAGAGAAGAGCAAACTAAACTTAAAATTAGAACTGGCTTATATGGCTTGTGGGCTAGGGAGAGAAATTTAACGGAGCAACAGATTATTGATAATCTTGATGCTGGCAAATCATATGTTATTTATTTTAAATCGCATGGAAATTTTAATAATAAAATAGTTTTTGAAGATTTTATAAAGGGAAAAAAACTGTTGCCGGAAAATGATTTAGATATAGTTATTTTAAAGTCCGATGGGCTTCCTACCTATCATTTTGCGCATTTGATTGACGATCATCTAATGGGAACTACACATGTTGTTAGAACGGATGAGTGGTTTATTTCAACGCCTTTGCATATCCAATTATTTGAAGCTATGAATTGGAAAGTTCCGATTTACGTTCAACCAGCCCCAATTCAAAAACTTGATAATGGAGCAAAAAGGAAATTAAGCAAAAGAAAAGATCCGGAAGCCAATTTTCAATATTTTATAGAAAAGGGTTATCCAAAAGAGGTAATTATTGATTATCTAATGAATTTATTGAATTCTAATTATGAGGATTGGAGAAAAGCTAATCCCAAAACGGATTGGAAAGAATTTCCATTTGAAATTAAAAAGCTCGGCGTAAGCGGTGCTTTATTTGATTTCAAAAAGCTTGATAATATTTGCAAAGATTTTATAGCCCGCATTAGCGCTCAAGAACTTTATGATAGATTATTGGTTTGGGCTAAAGAATTTGATAAGATTTTAGCTGAAAAAATGGAAAAACAAAAGGATTATTTTGTTTCAATATTTGAAATTGAAAGAAAAGATTGTGAAAGAATTAGAAAAGATTATTGCACGCTTTCGAGCATTTATGATGAGATTTCTTATTTCTTTGATTTTAAATATACAGAGGACATTTTTAAAATGGATTTGCCAAATATTAGCTTAATTGAAGTTGAGACAATTATAAAAGAATATATTTCCAATTATGATAAATTAATGCTAAATCATGATGATTGGTTTAATCAAATGAAAGAGATGGCGAAAAAATATAGTTATTGCGTTGATAATAAAGAATTTAATTCGGAAATTCATAAAGGTAAAATTTCTGATTTCATAGCTATTTTTAGATATTTAATTACTGGCAAGAAAAATTCACCGGATTTATATTCTGTAATGAAAGTTCTCGGAAAAGATAAAGTAATTATTAGATTAAGTATTATAAAATAATTATTCTAAAACAAAATTATGCAAATAAAGAATATAGGCGTTATTTTTCCATCATCTTTTTGCGATAAGGAAAAAATAGATAAAGCAATTAATTTCTTTAAAAATAGAGGATTTAACCTAATTTTTGCAAGAAAAAATATAAAAAATATAAATAATTTTGCTGGAACCGATATTGAAAAAATAAATGAAATAAATGAAATTTTTTCAAACAAGGATGTTGATGTTGTTTTTGCTTTTAAAGGTGGTATAGGACTAAGTAGAATTATTGATAAAATTGATTATGATATTATCAAAAAAAGTAAAAAGACACTATTTGGCTATAGTGATATTACTTTACTGCATAACGCTATTATTAAAAATACTGGTTTAATGACATATCATAGTCCAATGCTGGATTGGGCTTCACGAACAGACGATATAGATTTAAATTCATTGAATTATTTATTAAATTTTCTTTCAAACAAGGATAATACAGAATATAGGCAAAATTTGTTAAAAAATGTAGTAGTCTTAAAAAATGGAGTTGCCAAAGGTTTAACTATTGGTGGAAATTTGAGTTTGTTGTCTGATTGTATAGGAACAAAAGCTGATTTTGACACGAACAACAAGGTATTATTAATTGAAAATGTTGGTGAAAAAATTACCAAAGTTCACGAAGAATTATTTCATCTAAAAAACGCTGGGAAATTTGATAATATAAAAGCTTTAATTATTGGCGGTATGAATTATATTGAAACAGAAATCGGATTTTATTTGGATGTTAATGATATTATACTTGAAATATTCAAAGATATAAACATTCCAATAATATCAAATTTTCCATTTGGTCATGATAAAAGAAAAATGATAATTCCATTGAATAGCGCTATGGAAATTGATACTTATAACAAAAAATACTATTTTTAATATGTTTGAGATTATAAAAACTAAAGACGATGTTGCTAGTATTAAAGCAATATTGTTAGGCTGTAATAATAAAGAAGAAATAGAAAGTTTCATGTTCTTTCGGTAGGAGGGATTTTATAAATTCTTTTTTATTGCTTAGAATAAAACTATACACTATTCACAAAGGTTTTTGCAGATTAAAATCGCTTTCACAAAAACATGCGAGGAGCAGTTAAATTTTATTTTGAAGATGCATGTTATATACATCGAGAAATAAAATTTTACTACGGCAAAACACGTTGAAGCGAAAGTTGAATTTCAAATGCAAAAATTATGAAGCGTTGATTTTATTAAAATTTAAAATACTTTAAAACGTATTCTTCTAAATCTGATATATTAATTCTAATTTGTTCCATAGTATCTCTGTCCCTAATAGTTATACTTTCTGGGCTCTTTTCAAATGTTTCAAAATCAACAGTAATGCAAATAGGGGTTCCAATTTCATCATTTCTTCTATAGGCTTTTCCAACGTTTCCAGTGTCTTCATATCTAATTCTGCCAATACCCAACTTTTGCAACATTTCTTTAATTTCATGACATTTTGCAACAATTTTCTCATTATTTTTTGCTAAAGGTATTACCGCAACTTTTACTGGTGCTAAATGTTTTTTGAATTTCATTACAATTCTTTCGCTATCGCCAACTTTTTCAACTGTATAAGCTTCAACCAAAATAGCCAGCAAACCTCTGTCAAGTCCAGCAGATGGTTCAATTACGAATGGAATAAAGCTATCTTTTGTTTCAGTTTTTAGATAATTCAGTTTTGTATTTGAATCCTTATTTTCTGGAACTTTTGCATTAATTTTAAATTCTTCCTGATTTTTTGTGTGAGACCCCAAATCAAAATCTTGTCTATTAGCAACACCTTCAATTTCATCAAATCCATGAGGAAATTTATATAAAATATCTGTAGTAGCTTTTGAATAATGTGCCAATTCTTCTTTAGTTTGAGGCTGTAATTTTAAATTTTCTCTGCTTAAGCCCTGCTGCAACCACCATTGAACCCTAGCATCAAGCCAGTATTCATGCCATTTTTCATCAGTTCCAGGTTCTACAAAAAATTCCAGTTCCATTTGCTCAAACTCTCTAACTCTAAACAAAAAGTTTTTTGGAGTAATTTCATTTCTAAAAGCCTTTCCAATCTGGGCAATACCAAACGGAAGCGTTTTTGAAGTCGTATCCAAAACATTTCTAAAATTTGTAAAAATACCCTGAGCAGTTTCCGGTCTTAAATAGGCAAAACTACTACCATCATCAATAGGTCCAACATTCGTTTTAAACATTAAGTTAAAATTTCTTGGCTCAGTCAAATCAATAGAACCGCAATAATCACATTTTCCAGCTTCTTTCAATTTATCAGCCCTCATTCTGCATTTGCATTTTTTGCAGTCAACCAATGGGTCAGTAAAAGTAGTTTCATGTCCAGAATGTCTTAAAGTTAACGGATTAGTCAAGATTGCGGAATCAAGCCCCTCAACATCATCTCTTTCATAAACTATATTTTTCCACCATGCTTCTTTCAAATTTTTTTTCAATTCAACACCCAAAGGGCCAAAATCATAAACTCCTTGAAGTCCTCCATATATGCTTGAAGTTGGAAAAATAAATCCCCTTTTCTTGCATAAAGACACTATGTCTTCCATTTTCTTTTCTTGCATTTAAAACTACAAAATTTCAATTATAATTAATATTAAAAAAATTTTTAGTAAAAGTAAAGAATAATAATCAGTTTTGATTGGAATTACGGACTTTCAATATGTTTCATATATTTTTTATTTTTGAAATTAATTAATTTCTGGATTGCACTTAAATATTTATTCTTGTTGCAAATTGTTCTACAGCTACCACCTTACAACAAAAATAAAATGCCAACAAATTTACAGAATAAATTTAAACACAAATAAAAAAATATAATTTATCTTATTTTAATAAAAAATAAGTTGCTTATTATAATTATGGATTATATACTGAATTTGTAGTTAGTTTTCTTCTACTTGTGAATTTAAAATCCAAATTTATATAAAAGATTCTCATTTTCTCAATTTTAGAGATTCCTAATTTTTTTAATTAATATTAATAATAGTGTAATTATATGTTAAATGGCGTGGTAAAATGGTTTAATGCTACTAAGGGGTATGGATTTATAAATCAATCTGATAATAATAAAGATATATTTGTCCATATTTCAGCAGTTGAAGAATCTGGTTTAAGATCTTTGAAAGAAGGTGATAAAGTTTCTTTTGAAACCGTTAATAATAAAGGTAAAGTTTCAGCAACTAATTTAAAGAAAATTTAATATTTTTTAAATTAATTCTGAATAATAAAATTATAATTCCATTTTAACGAATGGAATTATTTTGGTTCGCAATAATATAGATTTTTAGAAATTAAAATTAATAGATTAAAACGCATTAAAACATTAAATGTTTCAAAGCTTATCAAATATTTATAACATTTATGTTTTCTAAAAACTTTGCCAATATATGCCTATGACATTGTTTGTAATCCGCCTCAAAACAAGTAATCGCAATTATTTTATCTTGCTTTAAAATATTCAATAGCCTATTGACGTATAATTTTTTTGATGGCAGACTAAATTTATATTCATCAAACATTTCTTCAATTGCAGATTTTCCAGTAGCAAATAATCCGAAATTAAAGTTAGTTTCATTTCGTTTCCTTGCCTCTTTTCTTTTTCTGATTCAACACCTAATTCTGAAATATAAATGTATTTTATACCTGACTTTTCAAAACAATATTGAAATTCTTTTTTTATAAAACCAAACTTATTTGAAAAAGCATTTTTTAGCACATCTACAAACTCGCACTTACTCCAACACTGCTATTTGTATGAGCAAAGTCCATTCCACCCCAATTTGTTTTTATGGTGCTTTCAATGTTGATTATTGTTTCTATTGCAGCAAGTATGTTTACAGTTCCGTTGTTTGATTGTAATGTTGTGTTGTTTCCAGATAGTATATCACTTCCAACTATTGTTAAGTCTTTATTTGATACTAATGAAATATCATTATTGGCGACTACAACAGATGATATTTGATTTGTTGTATATGTTCCAGATGAAGTTCCATTTCTGTTTTCTGAAAGAGCTGCTCCTACATTAGATGCTCCAAATGCAGAAGCTCCAGAGAGTGTTAAACCAAGCAATTCACCGCCAATAAACATTCCGCTTTGCATACCTAATCCGCTCATCAATCCAGTCATAGCTCCACCAAGTGCTGCCATTCCAACATCTCCACCAAATGTCTCATGACTTTCATAACTTTGATGTTGTTCTTGTGCTGTTCCCACAAATAATTCCCCGCCTATATCAGCGGTAATATTATTTGCTGCATTAAGTTCAGTGCTTATCATTGTTGTATCATTCCCAGTTTTAATGTTTATATTGTTTCCAGAATTTAGTGTTGTGGCAACTGTAGTTTCATCATATGTCATACTCACATCCACAGAACCTTTAGTCATTTGACTTGCTCCTATACCACTGCTTATGCCTGCCATGGCAGCAGCTCCTGCTCCACCTGTTCCTGTAATTACATAAAACTCTCACCTTGTTAATACTAAATTTATAATTTTATATTATATTCACATTTCGCCACTGTTATTAAATAAAATATGATAAATAGTATGTTTATAACATTTTCTATTAAATTAATTTTTATCACAATTAACAATGCATTCATTAATTTTAGATTCTTTTAAAAAATCAAAACTAAAAAGACTATTTTTCTCGTTTCTTTTGTAGGTTATAACTCCAATACTATATCCATTCTCATTCGGCTCTATATTGAAATTAAATTCTATGTAATCTATATAATTTTTTGTTATATCAACACTATTTTTTTCTTCAATTGCTATCAAAAGATTTTCATATAATATAGATATTATATTACTACAAATTTCTTTTAATACTTCATTTGGCATATCGGAATATCCAATATTTTTTCCTGTTTTTCTATCCCAAATATCAAGATAAATAGCTAAAGTTTTATTTTTCTTTATATATTTTAATAAAATTCCTATATCTTTTAATTTTATATTTATACTTTCACTAACTTTATATTTTGTATCATATTCCATTCTATAACCAAGTTCTGGATCTTTAAATTGTAAAAGTTTTCCCATATCATTTTTTATTTTAATCATGTAAAACCATGTATTAAAATAAATTTCATTTTTTTCATTTTCTAATTTGTTTTCCAAATTGTTTTTTACATTATTAAATAGATAAGCGAAACCGCATATTATTAATATTATAGTAATAAAAATTATTATATTATTCTTTTTATTCATTTTTTCATTAGACTTTGTTGATAAGGCGTATCTTTTAGATATTTATAATTTCCTATATTTATAGTTTCAGGATTAATCCAACCCTTATAATTATTATATTTACCATTTTCATCGCCAATACTAATACCGAGGTGCAAATGATTTCCTTGACTAGCCCCAGTATTTCCAACTAAACCTATTGGTTGACCTTCTTGAACTGCAGTGCCTTCTGGAATATTTGATTGTTCATACATATGACCATACAAAGCCCAAACTGTTTCTCCTTCAGGGGTAGTGCTTTGAATAATAATTGTATTACCATAACCTTTCAAATAATCATTCCTTATAACAACACCATCAGCCACAGAATATATTTCTTTCCCTTCTGTAGCAGAAATATCTGTTCCATTATGATCAGTTTCTCTTCTTATATAACCATCTTTATATTCACTATAATATATTCCAGTTTTTGGATCAATCCATCTAGGACCAAAGTTATCTTTTAAATCTTTTTTTCTAATATCTTGTACTGATTGGCTATACAACAAATTATTCTCCACAGCATTCTTTCCCAGCCTCTGTCCTGAGAACATATTATTTGCGATTTCGTCATTATCCAATCCAGTTAGCTTTCCTGTAATCAATGCACTTAATCCTCCCGCAAGACCACCAATCTCTTTTAAAGCGTCATCACTTAAATTAGTATAATTATTAAATAGTTCACCAAATATTTCTCCACTAACTCCGCTCACCGCTCCAGATAATGCATCATTTCCCGTAAGTACATTTGCCGCAGCTCCTAATCCAGCATGTAATGCCAACTGTGTTCCTTTTCCAACAACTGTTCCCGTAGTTCCATCTATTCCAAACTCTAAATTCCCCTCATGATAATTACTTCCAATCTGTTTTGCTCCCAAATTAGCTCCTGCCATAACAATAGTATTTATTGCTTGATTTTGTAATGCTTCACTGAAACTATCTCCATTTATTGCAGATTGAATTGCTGTTGATGTTGTTGTAGATATTGCACTTTCATATAATGCTGTTGTAAGTTGTTGTTGTATTGTTGCTCCTGCTTGATTTCCTGTATTTATAATTCCACCAGTCATCTTTCCAGTACTATCTATTACAGCACCTGTTTCAAGATTAATATAAGTTGTAATTCCTGCTGTTATTCCCGCTGTTATTCCTGCTATTGCAACACTTTTTAATGTATCACTACTTGTTGCACTATCCCAACCTGCATCTAATACATCTCCAAAATCTCCGCCATTTAATGTAGCTTGAGACATTGCATTACCTGTCATAGCACTAAATGATATTATTGCAGCACTTACAGCTGCATTAGTTGCCGCTGCCGCAGATGCTCCAACAGCACTGCCAACAGCTGTTCCTACATATTGTCCTACACCTTGACCTACTCCAAAGCCTGCTCCTGTTGCCGCTCCTATAATAGCTCCGGATAAAGCTGCTTTACCTATGTCTCCTCCAAATGTCTCATGGCTTTCATAACTTTGATGTTGTTCTTGTGCTGTGCTTATAGATAAGCTGTTTCCTACATTAAGTGATACAGTGTCATCAACAATATTGCCATCGTTATCTATTTCTTTTTCTGTTCCATCCGTGTTAAAGAAGTTAGTACTTATCATTGTTGTGTTATTACCACTTGTAATATTTATATTATTTGCTGTTAGATTATTTGCAACTGTTGTTTCATCATATGTCATACTCACATCCACAGATCCTTTAGTCATTTGGCTTGCTCCTATGCCAGCACTTACACCTGCGGTAGCCATTGCTGCAGCTCCTGCAGGACCAGTTAAAGCTGCTACAGCAACTGCAACAGCAATTTGAGTTATAGCACTAGCTACATCAAACTTCTCTCTAAATGTATAATCATAATCATATACATAATCCATTGCATTTAACATATATAAATCATTTCCTATATTTAGATTTATATTTCCATTGTATTCATCTAATATACTTGTATTTATTCCTGATATAAAATTAGTTCCAACAGAAATTAAATTGTTTCCAGTTGTTATAGAAAGATTATTTCCTGCAATTAAATTTGAACTTATATTTGTTAAGCTTGCATCTACACTTTCTTTTG
>CAZBNS010000066.1:0-9942 GCA_964493475.1 uncultured Rhizobiaceae bacterium
TGCTTTTGTCAACAACTTTGTCTCAAAATCTAGCCTGGTAATGACAGGACTATGAAGCTTTGTTTGTTAACAAAATTTGGCATGGTAATGACAGCACTGCGGAGGACTTCGCTCGTTAACAAAATCTAGCCTGGTAATGACAGGACTGCGGAGGGCTTCGTTCGTTAACAAAATTTGGCATGGTAATGACAAGACTATGACAGAGCTGAGGATAGAGCTGGGATTGATGACAGGGTTGGGGGGGGGCTAGGATTGTTTAATTTTTTTGCTTTGCTATAACATGGCTTGGATTACTTAATCTATAGATTGCAATTGAATGTTTTCTTAGTGTCTTTAGACACCAAAAAACTATTACCGCAATAACAAAACCATATAATGATAATGCTAGAAACACCGTAATGACATACTGCTAGATGGAATATTAGTTTTAATCGTTCAATTATACTCATAATAATTGAGGAATAAGAATTTATTTCTTTTTTCTTAGATAGGCTGGGATATTCAAAAGTTTTTCATCAAGAGTATTGCCTTGAGTTGAATTGTCTCTAAATTCAATCTCTCTGTTTTTTAATTTATAAGTATTAACTGATTTTTCCTCTTTTTCCTGATTTTTTGAAGACATTATGCCAAATAGATCTCCAAACAGCCCTTTTTGAGTTGTTTTTGTTTCTTCAATTTCTTCAATAATTATTGCTTTTCCTGTATCGAATAAAGTATCATTATTCATTTGTGATGTAAGTTTAGTTTTTCCTATCGGTCTTGTTTCTTGGCTAATAACTTTTGTTTGTTGGGCTATAATATTCATGTTATTTGTTTCTGCTGATATTTTTGTTTCTTCTTTTATGGCATTTTCATCTCTTTCTACTGAATAATCAAAAGTGGTTTTTTTGAATGTGTATGGCTCTGTGCTATCTGTGCTAATTTGTTCTTTAATGCCGGTTGCGAATATTGAAACTCTAATTTTTCCTTCAAATTCTTTTAGAAATGCAGTTCCAACTTTGATAATAGCCTCATCGCCACCAATTTCTTCTCTTATTCTTTTTGCTGCTTCATCAAATTCAAATAATGTTATGTCTGGTGAGCCTGTAATATTGATTAAAGCTCCTGTTGCGCCTTTTATGTTGACATCTTCTAATAATGGGTTTGAAAGTGCTTCTTCAACAGCTTTGAGAGCTCTATTTTCACCTTCTGCTTCCCCCATTCCCATCATGGCTCTGCCCATTTTTTTGATTACCATTCTAACATCTGCAAAATCAAGATTAATTAACCCTGGCATTGTGATTAAGTCTGTTATTCCTCTTACGCCTAAATATAAAACATTGTCAGAAGTCGCAAAAGCGTCTTTTAATGTTGTATCTTTATTCGCTATTCTAAATAGATTTTCATTTGGCAAAACAATCATTGTGTCAACATATTTTTTTAATTCGTTGATGCCATATTCTGCTAATTGTAATCTTATTTCGGCTTCGTATTTAAAAGGCTTGGTTATAACCGCCACTGTCAAAATATCCATTTCTTTTGCTAATTTTGCAATATATGGTGCAGCGCCTGTTCCTGTTCCGCCGCCCATACCAGCTGTCAAGAATAATAACTGGGTTCCTTTTAGTGCTTCTATTATTTCATCTTTAGCCTCTTCAGCAGCAGCTAAACCAACTTCTGGAAAAGATCCTGCGCCTTGTCCTTTTGTGGTATTCTTTCCTAATTGAATAACTTTTTCTGCTCTGGAGATTGCCAATGATTGAATATCTGTGTTTGCCGCTATGAATTCAATACCGGATATTTGCCGTTCCATCATATTATTAATTGCATTGCATCCACCGCCGCCAACGCCCATAACAACTATTTTTGGTAATTTTCCATATTGTTCAGCTTTTTTTAAAGAAATATGCAGTGTATTTTCACTCATTTATAAATATATTGTTATAGACTTTCATAGTTTAATTATTGAGAGTAATAATTAAAAGTCAACAATTAACTAATTTTAAAGTTGGATAATATATTGCGGTTTTTTGTATTTTATTTTGTAGAATGTTTTAATGACATACTGAAAGAAAGGAAATATTTGAAGGATAAAAAAGTAGGGCTGTAGAACGATTAAGATTTAATTCAATATAAAACGATATTGCAAATGTTTTTTAAAAATCTTGCTTTTTTAAATAACTCTAATACCCTGTAGCTAGGGAGATTTAGTAATTTAATATGACTCAATGCAAAGATTATGGGATTCATTCCCTAAAGACTGAAATAAAAGGATTGCAATCTATTTTAAATAATTCAATTGATACTACGTTTGAAAAAGTTGTTAAGGCAATTTTAAAAACAAAAAGGAGTGTAATATTAAGCGGCGTTGGAAAACCAGGTTATATAGCACACAGAGTAGCTGCAACCCTAGCTTCGACCGGCACAATAGCTTATTATGTTCATGCAAACGAAGCTAGTCATGGAGATTTGGGTATGATTTCAAAAATTGACACAGTAATTTTACTATCAAACTCAGGTGAATCAAAGGAAATAAACGATATAATAGCATACTGCAAAAGATTTGACATAACATTGATTGGCTTAACCAGAAATCCAAACTCATTTTTAGCAAAAGCCGCAACAATTCCTGTAGTGTTAGAAGCTGTGGAGCAAACAAACATCGTAAATTCACCCACAACATCAGAAATAATGTTTTTAGCATATTTAGATGCCGTCGCTACCGCACTTATAAACATAAAACATTTTGATAAAGACAAATACAAAATATTCCATCCTGGCGGCAAATTAGGTTCGGCTTTATTAAAAGTTGAAGAAATAATGCATAAAGGCAACGAAGTGCCTTTGGTACATGAAAATGATACAATGGAAAAAGTTATTAATATAATGATTGAAAAGCCATTAGGTTGTGTTGGCGTGCTGGATAAAAATGAAAACATTATCGGCATTATTACTGATGGTGATTTTAAGAGAAAGATAATTCAATATAAAAATTTAACCGAGAAAAAAATATCAGAGATAATGACTCCAAATCCAATCACAATAGAAAAAGATATATTCGCCTTAGACGCTGTAAAAATAATGGAAAAAGGAGTTGGCAAAGATAATAATTATATTCAAGTTCTTTTTGTTGTAGATAATATTGACGGAAACAAAAAAGTTGTTGGATTAATTCATATTCAGGATTGTTTGAGAGCCGGCGTTATTTAGTTTTATCCCTTACTGCTTAAAATTTATTTAAGATGGTAAAATTATTTTTGAGTGTTAAACTATTTTTTCTTCACTACTGGCCCAATCTTTTTCCCTTATCTTTACCACCACTCATAATCTTTCCCATCCTTGATAGAAAATATCCAATATCCAAAGGACAAATCTGGACTACCACTATCTCTCTTCAAACATCACCTACAAACAGCAAAAACAAATACTCTTATTCCCAAACAGCTTAAAGAAACCATTTGGTCTATTTTCTTCAAGAAATGGATTCTCTGAAAAGTCTTCTGTAGTTTTTGGATTTAATAGATATGCTATTATATCACTCACTACTGCTACTTCTAATTCATCATCTGATATAGTAATCAATCCTTTTCTAAATAAACCATGTATTATTTCTACATTGCTTAATAAATTAATAATACCTCTATTATGTTGAACTGCTATATTTAGAATTTTAAATTCTTTTTCAGATAGATACATTTCTTCTGTGATGTGAGTGTCATTGTCGATGATTGAGAGGAAGTAGTTGTGATTGATGATGTCGTCGTTAATTTTGCTGGTGGTGTTAGTTAGGTTGGTGTTGCTGACGATGTTATTATTGTTTATATCATCATTGAGTGAAGGATTTGTTGCGTCATTAGACGCAGATTTGTTTGTTTTATAACTTGCAGGATTAGTTGCAGAGTTATCTACAGATTTGTTTGTTTTATAGTTTTTACAATTCATACATTAATTATAGTTATTTTTAAATTACAACAACCATAATTATTAACATAATCATAATTCTTGTTATAAACTTTCTTCCGATCGCATTCGAAATACTTATTAAAGGTAATAATAATACATTTCATATTAATTTATTGTTTAATTACAAATTACATTTAATTACAATTATGAATATATGAGGTTGATTATTGAAATAAAGTGAATAATATTCTAATGCTTTGAAAATTTATCAAAACACAATAGTTATATACTGGAAAATCTGTGATACAATTATAAATAGCTCCCCTTTGTCCTTCGGACATTTCCCCTCAAGGAGGGGAAAGATTTCGAGCGGTGGTTAAGGAAATATAGTTCAACAGCCAAGGATAATCTTTCCCCTCCGCCTTCGCCACTACACTAATCTTTCCCTCTGCCTTCACCACCATAATCTTTCCCTCTGCCTTCACCACTACACTAATCTTTCCCCTCCTTGAGGGGAAATGTCCGAAGGACAAAGGGGAGCTATAGAGCAATTAATAAAAGAGATAATTAAAAAAGAACAACTACAAAAAAAATACTCATGAAATATCTACATACTCTTTATATTCAAGAATACGCATAAAACTAAATAAAACGCAATTCAAAAATATTATTTCCCAGTCATAATTCTATCAACTAATTGTTTTATAGTTGGAATAAAACCATTATTGTAAAATGGATCCAAACCAAACCTGTAAACATTGGTTCCAGAGAAGAATAGAGCTTTTGTATGATTTATACCTTTATGTGCAAATTGCAGAGCCTTTTGAATACAAAATTTTCTAGGGTCTGGCAAAAGCCCGGTATTGTATGCCTTTTCTGGCTCATTTTGACACCATGAACTAAATTGACAGCGACTTAAACATCCAATACAATATCTTAAATCTTCTTTAATTTCATTTGCTGTTTCTTCTGAGACAAAAATTATTGTGTTGCTTGGCGTTTTTATTGCTTCGGTATTTCCTGCTTTAATCCAATTTTCAATGTTTTTTCTTTCGTTTTCTTTGACAAAATATACTTTTTCTGTTTTTCCGCAAATAATCCTTCTATTAAATGTTTCGTCAGCTTCTAGCTTATATTCAACTTCTCTTTTTGCTCTTTCATAAAGCTCTTGTAATAGTTCAGTATTTAAAGCAGAAGAGTAAAAACCAGTTGGACTAAATTGATTTAATTTTACATCCCCTTTTTTTGCATTCAACAATAGTTGTTTCCAATAATCAGATATTGGACTTTCTTGCGTCAACATAGGTCTTGTTCCAAATTGAAAAGCAACTTTTCCGATTTCCGAATTATCTAAATATTTTTCATATTCCTCAATGTTCCAAACGCCACCAGCTATTATAATAGGCGTGTCTTGTAATCCAACTTCGTTCATAAATTTTCTTAATTCTGCAATTCTCGGATATGAATCTTGCGGAACTAAGGGGTTTTCTGCATTTGACAACCCATTGTGTCCGCCAGCTTTCCAAGGACATTCGTAAACAACGCCACCCAACCATTCTTTTGTTTTATGAAAACTTCTTGACCAAAGAATTTTAAATGCTCTCATTGAAGAAACAATTGGATAATAATATGTTTTATATTTTGATGCAATTTCTGCTAATTTATATGGCATGCCAGCACCGCAAACAATACCATTTACTAAACCTTTAACTTTTCCTAATGTTTCGTTTAATATATGTTCTGTTCCTCCCATTTCCCATAAAGCGTTAATGTGAATTCTGCCCCTTTCACCAGCAATGTCTCTGGCTCTTTTAACTTGTGATATTGTGCCTTTTATTGCGTTTTCAATCATTTCAAAATGTCTGTCAAGTCTATTTTTTGATTTAATAGTTTGTTCTACAACCTCTCCATTTTCATCAATAATATCCGGATTTACAGCGGATATAGTTCCAACAGCTCCACATTTAGCAAAAGCGCTTGCTGTTCTAAAATCAGATACTCCAATACCCTTTCCACCTTCAACGATAGGTAGACATTCTAAACCAGAAATTACTAAACTTTTTATATCCTTTATCAAAATATTCCTCTATTTTAACTTCTTTAGAATTTTAATATTTATTTATTTTATAGTCAATTAAAATAACATTTACCTCAATATAAATCACTTATACAAAAAATTAGAAAAATAATAACCTATAATTTATACATATCGTCAAAATTTTCTATTCTTGTAAATAATTACCAAGTCAAAACTTACTAACATTAAAAATGTTTAGCAAGAATGTGAATTACTTTTGCATGAAACCTCATTTTTTCCAAAAAGAACTCTTTCAAACTTTGTTTTTATTTCCTGTATTAGTATACTATCTTTGAAACTTTCTCTATTACACAGGAATCCATCTAATTCACAATATTGATGTACATACAATTTATCGTGAGAATTTGATAAATGTGCTAATTTTGATAATGTATGAGCAAATTCAATCAATGTTCTTTCATGCGGCAAGTAGTGTCCGCTCACATTGGAAACCATTCTAATAACTCCTTCTTTAACATAAATCTCGCCAGCTGCTTTTATTTTCTCAAAACAAGATGAGGAATGGAATATATCAAATTCATCATTTAATGTTGACACTTCAAAAATATAAAGCCTGCCATCTTCATTTACTAGAAACATATGTTGTTTTTCTTCAGAACTAACTCGTGGCAAATTAACAACTTTTCCCGTTTTAGCATAAATTAATAAGGCATTTCCATCAAGTATTACCTCATGCTCGGCAACTTCGCTTTCCGAAAAATATTTAATTTTTTTTTCACGTGCTGCTACATATTCAAGCGCTCTAAGCTTATTTGCTACCATTTCAGAACATTCGTTGCTTAATATTAGCTCGCATATACAATTATTCATTTCTTTTGCAAATTTACTAATAATGTTCTTCGCTTCATCTCTGGCTTTTTCTTGATCTAGTGTCTTTTTTAGATTTTCTACTATTCTTTCTTCTAATATTGTAAGGAACTTAGACATAATTTTAAGTTTATCTCGTTCGTCCTTTTCATCTTTTAAAATTTTATAAATTTGCAAAAGTTCATCATCGGATGTTGATAAATAACTCTCTAAATTAAATATCTTTACCAAAATATCTATAAATAAATGGCTTTGTTCCCTTTTAAAATCTAGCATCAAAAGAGGTATGGCATCTAAACCAATCTGAAATTTTTTTACAATTTTTCTTTCTAATGCACTTTCTCTTGTTTCGGAAAAAACTTTTGGTAATTCGCTTAATACTTCCGAATATTTTTGTCGCCCCCAATTTTCTAGCATATATTTTAATTTATCAATATCGAGTTGACATTATATCAGAAAAATAAAAGGATGTCAACGTCATTTTTATTTCTGATTAGTAATTAAAAATTGAAGTTTTATAATAAGTCCTTTTCTCTTTTTTCAATATCTTCTTTTATATATTCTATAAAAGCTTCCTCTATTGTATTAACATTTTTGCTTTTTATAATTTCTTGAGGCGAATCACAAACTAATAGCCGTCCGTCATTCATCATGGCAACTCTATCACATCTTGTCGCTTCGTTTAGATAATGTGTTGTGATAAATATCGTCACCCCCTCCTCTCTTGATAATTTTACGACCATTTCCCAACATTCATCTCTGGCAACCGGATCCACACCAGATGTCGGCTCATCAAGAATTAAAATTGAAGGTTTATGAAGAACAGAGATGCCAAGCGAAAGCCTCTGTTTTATACCAAGGGGAAGATTTGAGGTCTTTTCGTCCAATATCTCTTTAAGTCTAAAATTTTGAATTACATAATTAATTCTATGGTGCATCTCTTGAGTAGATAAATCAAAAATAACAGCGTGTAATTTTAAGTTTTCAATAACAGTTAACTCCGAATAAAGAGAAAAACTTTGAGACATATAACCCAAATCTTTCTTAACCTGTATTAAATTATTAGAAGAAGCTTTTCCAAATATCTTATGAACACCAGATGTTGCAGGAAGTAAACCCGTAATCATTTTCATTGTTGTGGTCTTGCCACAGCCATTTGGGCCAAGAAATGCATAAATTTCACCTTGTTTGATATTAAAATTTATATGGTCAACAGCCGTAAAATCACCAAACTTTTTTGTTAAATCTTGAACTTCAATAACTGTTTGCCTATTTGATAAATCAAGCGGAGCAATATTAAAGTCCTTGTGTTGTCCTCTTTCACCTGGCGGCAGCATTTCAACAAACGCCATTTCCAATGTATCTTTTTTTGTTTTTGCTAGTAAATCCTTCATCGTGCCATCTGCAATAACTCTTCCTGCATCCATCATAATAATTCTATCAAATGCTTTAGCCTCTTCCATATAGGCAGTAGCAATAAGAATAGTCATATCAGTATATTCCTTTTTTATATCAAAAATTAATTCCCAGAAATTTTGTCTTGATAGAGGATCCACACCAGTAGTTGGCTCATCCAATATCAATATTTTAGGCTTATGAACCAAAGCACAGCACAAACCAAGCTTTTGTTTCATACCGCCAGACAAATTCTTAGCTTGCCTATCTTTAAACCTCCATAAATCAGTCTTTTTCATGACATCAATCATAAGCCTTTGCGCCTTTTCCCCACTTGAAAAAAACAAATCAAAAAAATATTTTATATTTTCATAAACGGTCAAATCGCCGTATAAGTTTTTTCCAAGACCCTGCGGCATGTATGCTATATCTGACGCAATTTTATCTTTATGTTTTATGTCCGCAATATTATCACCCAATACAAAAACTTTGCTGTTTCCTTGGATTTTCTTTATGCCAACTATAATATCAAACAGCGTAGATTTTCCAACGCCATCAGGCCCGATAAAAGCAACAGTTTCACCAATTTTAATTTGTAAATTAATACCATTAAGGGCTTTTATGGCTTTTTTACCTTTTCCATATTCATGAACCAAACTTGATATTTCAACCGCATTAAGCATAAACTTTTAACTACAATTTATTTAATTCTTTAGACTTATTTTCAATAATATTTTCAAGCCTAGAAATCAATTCTCCTTTTGACATTTTTTGAATATCTTCATATTTTATCGGATCCATAAATTCCATAGTCATAGTTCCGCTATATTTCAAAAATTGTTTTTTTCTCCATAATTTTCCAGAATTTAAAGCCATTGGAACAACATCAACGCCAAGCTCTTTAATTAAACCCACAAAACCAGTCTTATAAGGATACCGTCCAACGCTCGCCTCTGGCGGAACCCTTGTTCCTTGCGGAAATATAATAATATTATGCCCCTCTTCAATATATTTTCTACCCTCTCTTAAAACCTTTTTCAATGAAGCAGCACCACCGCCTCTATCAATGGCAATTTTACTAGCCGTAGCCAAACACCAACCAAAGAATGGAACTAATAGCAATTCCTTTTTCAAAATAAATACAGGAGCCGGTTTCATAAAAGTATGCATAATCAATGTATCCCATGTTGATTCATGTTTTCCAACAATAATATATGATTTGCCCTTTTGAAGTTTATCATATCCAATGATTTTACTCTTAATTCCAACACTCCACCTCAAAATCCATATCATTAACTTGCACCACAACGACCCAACCAAATCAAAATTCCGTCTTCTATTCGGAAAAAATGGCAGCCAAAAAAGGATAATACTAAAGCTAAGAGGAACACTTGTAATCAAAGTTAGAATAGAAAACAAAAGAGATCTCAAAAATATTATTATTTTTTTCATAATCAAAAAAACTTATTATCAGTGTAAAAATATATGATTATTTTAAAAAATAAAGTTTTTAATTAATGACTTATTAAGCGATTATACACTTCCTAACTTGTTATTACAATTCTATCATTATAAGTCTGCATTGCCAGGCTAGATTTTGAGACAAAGTTATTGACAAAAGCACGGAGTTCCCCCACTCAGCTCTGTCATTACCAGGCTAGATTTACCATCTAACAACTCAATAACTCTCAATTCTGTCATAGTCTTGTCATTACCAGGCTAGATTTTGTTAACGAACGAAGTGAGTATTACAAAATCTT
>CAZBNS010000067.1:0-9875 GCA_964493475.1 uncultured Rhizobiaceae bacterium
ACAATAATCAGCACATTCTGGAGTATTTCTATCTTCTCCAGTACAATTTAATGTTCCAAGACTATTAATAAGTCCTTGATCTGTATCTGTAGGTAATACATTTACAAATACACCGCAGTCTTTTGCTTTTTTATCTATTGTAAAACATTTTAATTGTCCTTTGTGTTTTACATCACTTATGGAGGTTAAGCCAGAACAACCTGGTTTGGATGGTATGGGAGTGTAGCAGGAGGGAGAGGAAGCTGCGAATACAGAGGATTGGCTTATGATTGTAAGAGTTATTATGAAAGTAATGATGATAATGGAAAGTGATGAGTGTGAGAGAAGTTTTGTATTCTTTGTGTTTGTATTTTTTGTGTTTGTATTCTTTGTGTTTATATTCTTTGTAGTTCTTGTGTATCTTTTAAATATATATATATATATATATATATATATATATTAAAGGTTTTTGAATATCTTGTAAAGATTGTTGAAGATAGATTAGATAATTTTTGAAACATGTTTTTATAAAAAATAAGCCTGTAATTTTTATAATAAATTAGAGTTAAATAAAATCAAGAAAATTATAAAATATTATGAGAATTATAGTAATAATTGATTGTTTTATACTGAAATTGTTAAGCTCAGCCCTGTAAAATTTAACTATGGAAAAAATCCTATTTGTCGCTTAACAAAGTAAAGCTATGATAAAAGTTATCAATGATTGATAAAACAAGTCTTCGGAACAATTAATAAATAATATTTGATTAGGACTTAACTCAGCTGAAATGCATTAAAAGCTATTAATTCTTTTATATTGATAATTTTTTTATTGTTTTTATTAATTGTTAGTTTTAATATTTCGTGCATATCAAAATTATATTATTGTGAAATGGTACTTTTTTCTGGGGATTTGAATATTATACAAGATTCAATTAGAAAAATAAGCGATAAAATTGCCCGAGACTATGTTGAATTGGAAATTCTTCAAAATTCTCACAAGGGGTGCGCTAAATTTACTGAAATGACTATTGATTTTATTAAGAGAAAGCTTTTTGAATATTTTAAATCCAAAAAACCATTTTATGATATTGTATTTTTAGGTGATGATATAAAAGAGGATGAATTAAAATCTGAGTTTAGATACCTTATAAGCCCATTATGTGGCAAAATAAATTTAATACATGCTATACCATATTTTTCAATATCTATTGCTTTATTTAAAAGAGATTCTGAGGGAAAATTTAAAACAATTTGTGGTATTATTGATAATCCAATAACGCAGGAAACTTTTATTGTAGAGGATGGAAAAGGCGCTTATGTTAATTCAAGAAGAATTAGGGTTTCCTCCAGAAGCAATTTGAGCGATGCCTTGGTTGTAATAAAAAATGTGGAAAATAAAGATTTTATAGTTAATTGTGTAAAAAAATACAACAATTTAATGATGACGAATTGTGAAGTACTTAATATCTGTAATGTAGCAAGTGGAAAATACGATGCTACAATCTTAGATAAATCAGCTGCTTACCAAGAGTTATCATTATTGTTGGTAAAAGAAGCCGGTGGCTTAATAAAGAGATTAAATACGGGTGAAATAATAGTTTGTAATGATTTATTATATTCGCAATTTTAGAGAATAATTATAGGAATAAGTGGAGAAAAAATGATAAATAAAAAAATCAATGTTCATTTCATTGGAATTAATGGCAGCGGAATTTCTGGCGTTGCTTGTATAGCCAAAAGTAAGGGTTTTAACGTATCTGGTTGTGATTTAAATGAAAAAGGAAATTATACTAACCAATTAATTGAGAATAAAATAAATATTTCAGTTGGACATAATTCAAATCATTTAAAAGGAGTTGATATAGTTGTGGTTAGTCCAGCTTTATTGTATAAGGACAGATATAAAGAGATAGAAGAGACAAAAATTGCTATGGAAACTAGAAAAACAATAAAATGGCAAAGGTTTCTTGGCGAATATATAATGAATAGGCAAAATATAGTTGCTGTGGCTGCAACACATGGCAAAACAACAATTACATCTTTAATAGGTTTAATGCTTGAAAGAGGCAATTTTGACCCAACAGTATTTGTTGGCGGTATTGTTAAAGAATGGAATAGAACTTATAGGGTTGGTGAGTCCGATTACTATGTATGTGAAGCCGACGAGTATGATGGAAATTTTTTAAATTATTTTCCAAAATATGCTATTTTAAATAATATAGAAATGGAACATCCAGAAATATTTGCTGATTATAAAGAATATGAAAACAATTTTAGAAATTTTTTAGAAACTGTTCAAGAAAATGGAAAAGTCGTTTTTTATTATGATGACGAGAATATTTACAATCTTATTACATCAATGCTCGATACTTTTAGAAAAAAGAATATTAAACTTATAGGATATACATTCAATACTAAGCTAAAAAAAATTATAAATGATATAAAATTAATAAAAATAAAAAAAAGTGGAAATCAAATTATTATCAACGACGAGATAATTGAATATAGCATATTAGGAGGCCACAATACAAAAAATATTTCGATTGCTTCAATTATGGCGTTGGAAATTGGTGTAAAAATTCAAGCAATAAAAGATGTTGCTAAAAATTTCACTGGCAGCAAAAGAAGAATGGATTTAATTTTCTCAAACGAAAGAATAAGATTATATGATGATTATGCCCATCATCACACACAAATAGGCTGTACCTTAAAGGCATTAAAAGAGAATTTAGATAAAAATGAAAAATTAATTGCTATTTTAGAACCTCATTTAATATCTAGAATCAAAAATAATACAAAAGAATATAAAGAAGCTTTGCTTTTAGCTGATTATCCAATTATTACAAAAGTTTTCAAATCAAGAGAAAACTTTCTTCCGGATCTAGATGTTAAAACACTCTTAAACGACAACAAAATAATGTGTATTGAGAATTTTAATGATATAGTAGATAAAGTAAAGCAAATAATAGCAGAAAACCCTAAGAAAAGATTTTCAATTATAGTAATGGGTGCGGGAAATTCCTACAAAATATCAACCTCTTTAAAAGATTTATTTTCAGAAAAATAATTATTAATATACTTTGAATGTTTAAGCTGTCTTCTTAATTATTTTTTATATGAGACTTTATCCATTTTAGTCAGTGCTTGAGCTAATATAATTTAAATTCTAAAATTCTTATAATTTGATTTATATCTTTGTAATAGTTATTTAAAAGAAAACCTTCATTTTTAAAGATTTTTTGAATATCTTTTTCTTGATTTTTTCCTATTTCTAAGAAGATTTTTGTATTTTTCTTACAATTTTTTTTTAAGTTTTTTGCTAAATATTTATAGCAATTAAGTCCGTCATTTCCTCCGTCTAAAGCTAAAATTGGATTAAAAATATTTACTTCTGGCTCTAATGTTTTTATTTCTTCTTTTGAAATATACGGTGGATTGGAAATAATTAAATCAAATTTTTTATTTATATTGTTGTTCCAATTATTTTGTAAGAATTTAATGTTCTTTATATTCAAATTTTTCGCATTTTTTTGAGCTATATTTAAAGCCTTTTTACTCTTATCTATTGCTAATCCATTAGCATTTTTATAAATTTTAAGTATGGTTAGGATTAGACAGCCGCTTCCGGTTCCCAAGTCTAGTATTGTTAATTTTTTATTTTTGTCGGTATAATTTTTTAATACAGCTTCAATTAATGTTTCACTATCTGGTCTTGGAGTTAAAACGTTTTTGTCAACTATAAACTCATAATCCCAAAAAAACTTTTTGCCAATTATATTGGCTACCGGTTCCCTGTTTAATCTTCTATTTAATAGTTTTGTAAATCGTCGTAAAAGATTATCTGAGATATTTTCATCAAAATGTTTTATTAAATCATTTGTGTCTAACTTTAGCAAAAAAGATAAAAGCATTTTTACATCTAAATTTGCTGTATTTATGCCTTTATCTTTTAGTGATTTTGTGGAATTTGCAAATAATTCCTTTATTTTCATCCTTTTATCAATGTTTGAATAATATTAAACAAACTATCACCGTTTATAGTATAATCTGAAGTATTTTTCTTTCTTTCTAGAATTAAAACACCGGCATTATTTTTTGTTTCTGGATTTTTAGAGATTACTGTTTGGATAGTGTCAAATAACTTATTTGTCATTGTTATATAATTATTTAATTGATTTTTTTCAACAAATTCATTATTTCCGGTTTCAATTGCCATAGCCTCAATAATATCTTTTTTATAGTTATTCAACCATTTTTTATAATTTGCTAATTTTAAGGTTAACGCTCCATAAGAATAAGGATCATCAGGCGTCTTAATTATTTCTCCTGATAAGGAAATATTAGTATCTTTATTTCCAACCAAATTAGCTGTTATTATTTTTATTATTAAAGTATCAAGCTGACTGTCTTTTTTTGATATGGATGTAGAAATGTTAAATTTCATATTGTAAATTTCTGGCTCATCCTTGTCGGCAATTTGATCTTTTTTATTTAAAACAGAAATATTCTGCATATTTTGCAAATCGCCAATAATTGAATAATCTATCGTATTATCAATTTTTACAGACTCAATATTAACTAAGCTTTTGCTTGCTGTATACAACGTTTCATTATTATCGTTGACAACCCTATAGCCAATATCAGAATAATTGAATGAATGCAAAGTTCCATCAGAATAAAACGAAATATTAATTTTAGGTTCTTCGTTATAATTTAAAGTGAAAACTGAATTTTCCAAAGGATTAATTGTTTTTACATCTTTTAATTTTATATTTAAAGTTCTGCTAAATATAAAGCTTGAAATAGTTATTTTATCAACGGAAACATAATTTTCTGTAGCCAATGGAGTATTATTTATAAAATCTATTTTGTTGATAGAAATTTTTTTAGAAAATGGAAAACCAGATAACGATAAAGATTCATATTTAAAATCTTTAAAAGATTCTGCCATTATATTTTTTGTTTTTATAGCTATACTTCTCCATACAAAATAATAAGCCACTATTATAACTAATAAAATAGCAAAAACACTCAAAAAAGGCTTTATTTCCTTAATACCATGCTTCTTATCATAGGTTGTTTCAAACTCTGTTATTACTTTCTCTTCTTCCATATCATTTTATCATTATTAATATTGATTTTTAAAAAATATTCTATTAGCATAGCAACATATTTACATTTAATAGCAAATTATTAAAATAGCAATATAAAAATGAAAAAATTTCTTATATCCATGTTTATTATTCTTACTTTAGTGCAGCCTTTAGTTGCAGAAGAAGATGCGGCATCATTCGTTAAAAAAGTTTTTGACGAGCTTGACATAAATAAAGATGGAATTATAGATAAGAAAGAAATTGAAAAATTTTCGGCAAAAGAATTCAAATTGATGGATACAGATAAAAACAATTTAATTTCAAAAAATGAATTTTTTGAGTTTGTCTGCGCAAAAAGCTGCAATGAAGGAAATTGTGAATGCAAAGACTATAAAAATAAGGAAAATTTATATTACTTAAAAGAATATTGGGATAGAATTGATGGCAACGGTGATGGAAACATTACTATTGAAGAAAAACTTAATGCAGATATAGACAGCTTTTACAGTCTTGACTCCAACAATGATGGAAAACTTGATACTGCAGATATAGAAGGGCAGTTATATTAATTTACAATACTTTTAATATATAATGAAAAAACAAAAAATTTTAGAGATTTTTAAAATCTTGGAAGAAAAATATTCAAATGGCAGTATTATTGAATTAAATTATTTTAATAATTACACTCTCTTGCTTGCAGTTTTATTATCAGCTCAAGCCACAGACAAAGGCGTTAACAAAAGCACTGAGTCATTATTTAAAATAGCTGGCACTCCAGAAGAAATTTTAAAATTAGGAGAAGAAAAATTAAAACAGCATTTAAAATCAATAAATTATTTCAACACAAAAGCAAAAAACATTATAAAATTATCTCAAATATTAATTGACAAATTCAATTCTCAAGTTCCAAATAAAAGAGAGGATTTAGAAAGCCTCCCTGGTGTTGGCAGGAAGACCGCCAACGTAATATTAAATATAGCATTTAACACATACGCAATTGCTGTAGATACTCACGTTTTTAGAGTTTCAAACAGAATAGGTTTAGTAAAAACTAATAATGTCTTTGATACAGAGATGAAGTTATATAAAATTATTCCACAAGAATATACAAAATATGTCAACCATTGGCTTGTCTTGCTTGGCAGATATATTTGCAAGGCAAAAAAACCTGATTGTGAAAATTGCCCATTAAAAAATGTTTGCGAAAAACATCTTTAACGAATTGTTATAGTGCTGTTTAGATTATCTTCTTTAATTTAAAGTTTTTAATTTTTGTGTTTGGATTATTTAATTTTGTCTATCCCATTAAAAACCATTAACTTAATGCCTTTGGAAAGAATACTATGAATATTCCTATTATTAGCATTATCGAACCACCAATTAAAGTAGAGTATTTTTCATATTTTGTTCCAGTATATTTATTAATTGCGAAGACCGCAAATCCAAAAATAATTAAGTCATCCAGCATAAAGAATGTTGTATATAGCAAAATATATGAATAATAAGCTATTGTGGATAGTCCGGCCTGCGTTAAAACAAATGTGAAGGTTGCTGGCAATGCTGCCGAGCAAGCAAATTCTATAGAATTAACGACAAATGCTAGTCCAACTATGCTGAATACTGATATTAAAGATAGCTCTGCATGAACTAATTTTTGAATTTTATTCATTGATTTTTTGCGTGTTTCATTATTTTGCAGCTTACATTGAATAAAACCACCTGATTTTAAATATTCATAAATGCTTAATATTCCAAAATACATTGCAAATAAACCTATGGCTAAGGCTAAAATTCTTATGTATCCAATATATAAAAATACATTTAACCATGCTGTCATGAATAAAAAATATAAAACTCCCGATGAGAATACGAATGTACCGACCAAAAACCATATTTTTCTTTTATCTTTCATTGTTGCGCATAACGAGATTAAATATACTAATACCCACATAGCACAAGGATTAAAGCCATCAGCTAATCCCATAATGGTTGCTAAAATTGGTATAGATGTATTTAGCAGGTTATATTTTCCAAAAAATCCTAAGTCAATTTCGGTGATTGCTTCTTTTTTTTCAAGCTTGTTGTCAATAATCAATTTTATTAGATTATCTTTTTCTCCTTCTCCAAAGCCAATTATATAATTGTCATTGAATATAAAAATTGGTGTTCCCAGTTTTTGCTCCGGTATTTGTAATTTTGCTATGTATTGAAATAAAAGCCCAATTGAAGTATTATCTTTTAAATTATGGTAAACCACCTTCACTCCATCAAAACTATTATTAGCTAAGAAATCCTCTGCATGTCTGCAATGAGTACACCCATCTTGGACAAAAACTAATAGTTCATTTTGGTTAATATCACTAATCTTTTCATCTATTTTTTCGTTGTTTAAGAGCCCCTCATTAAACAAAATAATAAAAAATAATAAAACGGCAATTACTAAAACCGAGTATTTGAATAATTCAAGCTTTATTTTCTCAACTAATTTCATTGTAAAAATATTTTTAATACAAAACATAATCTAATATATAACGATTAAAATGCAATATTATAAGTATAATAAATTTAGCAATTATACACTTTCTCATTTGTCGTTATTCAAATGCAGTCCATAAATACTATAATTAAGATTTCCAATTTAAACTTAACTAATTCCTATGGCAAAATTTATATTAACTTGATTTTATTATATAATGTTTTAAACTAAAGGCATTGAGTTAATTAGTATAAAATGAGTTTTGAAGATAAACTAAATGATTTAGTTAAGAAATACGAGGACTTTAGTGAAAAATTATTGCAGCCAAATTTAACCGGTGAAGAAATTGTTAAATTTTCAAAAGAAAGATCAAACTTAGAACCTATAGTTGAAAAGATTAACGAATATCGAAAAGCTGAAAAAGGTTTAAACGATTGTGAGACAATGCTTAAAGAAGATTTGGACTCCGAAACAAAGAAGATGATTGAAGAAGAAATTGGCGAGTTAAGAAGAAACATTCCCTTATTAAAAAGAGAAGTTGAGCTTATGCTTTTACCAAAAGATGAAGCTGACGAAAAAAATGCTATATTAGAAATTAGAGCTGGCACTGGTGGTGAAGAGGCTTCTTTATTTGGCGGCGTTTTGTTTAAAATGTATCAAAAATATGCCGAAAGAAAAGCTTGGAAGTTTGAAGTAATGAATATCGATGAAAGCGATTTAGGCGGTGTAAAAGAGGCGGCCGTTTTAATAAAAGGCAAAGACGCTTTTAGAAGGCTAAAATTTGAATCTGGCTGTCATAGAGTTCAAAGAGTTCCAGAAACAGAACAAAAAGGCAGGGTTCATACTTCCGCCGCTACCATTGCGGTTTTACCTGAAGCTGAAGATGTTGATATTAAAATTGACGATAAAGACTTAAGGATTGATATTTGTAGAGCTAGCGGTCCAGGAGGGCAGGGAGTTAATACTACGGACAGCGCAGTTAGAATAACACATTTGCCGACTGGCATTGTTGTTCAACAGCAGGATGAAAGGTCTCAGCATAAAAACATGGATAAAGCTATGAAAATATTAAGAGCCAAGCTTTATGATATGGAAAGAACTAAAAAAGATAAAGAAAGAGCTGAAAATAGAAAAGAACAGATTGGAACTGGCGATAGATCCGACAAGATTAGAACATATAACTATCCGCAAGGCAGGGTTACGGATCATAGAATTAATTTAACTCTATATAGACTTTCCGGAATTACAGAAGAAGGCGATTTAGATGAATTAATAGACGCATTAATAACAGATGAAGAAATTAGAAAATTAGCTGAAAATAATATATAAAATATGTTAAATATAATAAAACATCCATTAATTTCAAATTGTTTATCCATAATAAGAGATAAAAATACAAGCAGCGAGCAATTTAGAAATAATGTAAAAAAATTATCCATTATTTTAGCCATTGAAGCTATTAAAAATTTACCGCTTGAAGAAATTGAAATTTCCACTCCAATATGCGAGACAAAAGCAAAACAAATAAGAAAAGATATTGATGTTTTTATCGTGCCAATTTTAAGGGCTGGCTTAGGCATATCCGAAACTTTATATGACTTATTGCCTTTTGCAAAAGTTCAACATTTAGGCATGTATAGAGACGAGAAAACACTAGAACCGGTTTGGTATTATAATAAATTGCCTAAAAGTTTCAAAAACCCAGCCAATACTTTTGTCTACATTTGCGATCCAATGCTCGCAACTGGCGGTTCGGCTTATGAAGCTATAAAATTATATGTTGATAAAAAAGTTCCTCAAAAGAACATAATTTTTATAAATTTGATTTCCGCTCCCGAAGGAGTTAAAAAATTACAATATGCCTTTCCTGATGTAAATATTTTTACATGCTCGTTGGATGAAAGATTGAATGAAAATGGATATATAGTTCCCGGATTGGGCGATGCGGGAGATAGGATTTTTAATACTGTTGATTTTTAATGTCATATTTTTATTTATAGAATAATATTATTCCCATCCCAATCCATATCATTCCATGCGTAATCTTCCACTCAAGGAGCGAGTGGCTGGAAACAAGCATGGATTTTCTTAATGAACCACTGCTTTCGCAGCGGCAGGCTCCGTGAATTTATAAAATAAGATTTAGGAATTGGCAAATGACTTGCGAAAGCAAGGTATTTACAATTATTATTGAGCTAAAACGAACGATAAACTACAGTTTACCGAAAGAAAATCCTAGGACATAATCTATTAATTTTTAAATTTTCTTTCTCAGTATGTCATTCCGTAGCTGGATTTTCTTAACGAAGAATGAGTTTAGAAAA
>CAZBNS010000068.1:0-9844 GCA_964493475.1 uncultured Rhizobiaceae bacterium
TGACCTGTGTAATCCAGGAAAAAAGACGACAAAATAAAAACTTTTTATTGTTTTAATATTTCCTGGATTCCGTATGAGGATTTTCTAATTTCGTTTCACTCAATAAGAAAAACCAGCTACGGAATGACATACTTCATGGTGTTGGGTCTTTCTCGTGGTGTTGGGTCTTTTTCGTGGTGTTGGGTCTCCGAACCCAACACCTTATGCTATCTCAAACTTAAACCAAAAAATAAATTAAGATTTGATATTTTTAGGTGTTGGGTTCGGAGACCCAACACCACGAGGGACCCAACACCACGAGAGCTTTATTTTTGTATTTTTTATTTATTATTTCTTATTTTTATTTTGTTAATTTTTCTTTATTACACTTTCTAATAGATTCTCCACTCTCTCAACCATACACTCGCAAGTCCTGTGTCCTTCATGAGTTCTTTCTATATATCTTAATAATCTCCTTAATGTTCTTATATCTCGTTTTGCATTAAAGTTATTGTTTGTGATGTATTGGAAAGCTTTTCTTTCTAATTGAAATAGTTTTTCTTCTAATAATTGTCTTTCTATGTCTTTTATTTCTTTTTTAAGATTATTAGAAAAGTCATTTAGTTTTTTCTGTTTAACTATATTTATTTTTTCATTTAAAGTATTGTTAAGTTCTTTTAGTTTATCAGTAATCATTTTTACCTCTTTTTTAATTAATAAAAATCGCACTTGAAAAAGTGCGGAGGTCAAAACAACTGACAGGATCAGCCCTTACAGCCTTTTGAGCTATGAAACATAACCCATTATAACCGCAAGCCTCCGCTATATCTATGAAATAGATACAACAAAAGCCTGCGAACTAAATTAAATCCTGTTTTGGCGTTTTGAACCATCACTTTGCCCGTAGGCTATTTAATTATTAATTTTCTTATATTATTTGTCAATTGTTTTTTGGTTATTAATCTTCTTTAAATCTGTCTTTAAAGGTAATATTGCCTTTACTAGTCCTAATCCGGAAACGCCTATAAGTGCTGTTGCTACAATTTCCTTTCCTAAAATGCCGCATATTAAGGCTGATGTTATCATGCATAGGCTTACGAAGAATCCTTGCCATTGTGATAATTTGTCTAATTTTATTTGAGCTTCAAGCTGTTTCTTTTGATGTTCAATTTTGTTGATTGAAATTCTTTCAAAGTCTTGCATTATTATTTTTGTGGCTTTTGGATAGAGTGTGTTGTATCTTTCTAGGTCTTTTACTTTTATTGGAAAACTTTTATATTCTAAGGGTGCTTTTTCAATTTGTTTTCTGATTTTTTCTATGAATTTGTCTTTTTGCATGATTTTTTGTTAAATGATAATTTATTTTTGAAAATATGGAAGAATAAAAAAGCTTGATAAAAATAATTATTTTTTTAGTATATTTCTAAGTATATCTTATGTTTTATATTATTATGAAAAATATTTCTTTGGAAAGTAAAAAGAGGATTGTTAGAATAATTTTGATTCTAGTGGTTTTATTGTTGATTTCTTTATCTTTGTTTATTGTTGCAAGAACTGAATCTATTAAAATTGTTAAGAACACTGGCAAAATTGTTGCCGTTGTTGATGGTGTGAAGGTTTATGAAAGCGATATAAATGATAGGCTGAAAATGTTGTCTGATGGAAAAGAGATTCAATTGGAAAGTATTCCGCAAAATATTTTGAAGGCTATGGTTTTAGAAGTTGCAGTTAATAGCAAAATAGATAAAGAATCTAAAAAGATTGGCTATCAGAAAGATTTGGAAATAATAGATAAAGTAGAAAATTATAAAAAGGGATTGATAAGAGAAAAATATTTGAATGATAAGGTTTATTCAAGTATAACAGACCAAGATGTTTTGAATGAATATAATAGGATTGTGAGCTCGTTAAAAGAAAAAGAAGAGAGGAGAGTGAAACATATATTGGTTGAGTCAGAAGAAGAGGTTGAAAGAGTTAGAAGAAGTGTTTTGAGAACTGGTAATTTTGAAAAAGTGGCTAAGGAAAAATCTATTGATACAGTGAGTGCTCAGAATGGTGGTGATTTGGGATATGTATTGAAAGAAGAGTTGGTTCCTGAATTTGCTGATGTGGCGTTTATTTTGAAGGTTGGTGAAATTTCAAAACCGGTTAGAACTCAATATGGATGGCATATTATTAAGGTTGAAGATTCAAGAAAAGCTGAGTTTTTGCCGTTTAACGATGTGAAGGATAATATAAAATTAAATTTACAGCAACAGGCGATTCAAAAGTTTTTGCTTTCTTTGACAAAAGATATGAATGTTGATTTGAAGGTAGAAGTATTGAGTATAAATATCCCTGCGGCAAATGAAGCCAATGTGGGAAATGCGGAGAATACTCAAGTAAAAAAAGGAATGCAAACCGATAACACGGTTGTTGATGAAGCTGAATAAAAGATGACAATTGATAAAAATTTCAAAGAAAATAGATGTCTTTCTAATAAGTCGTTGATTTATGGAAAGCATCCGTTTTTTTCTGTTATAAAGTCTAAAAAAAGAAAAATTTATGAATTGTTTGTTTTGGAAAAAAATAGAAGTGAGTTTTTGAGTTTTTTGAAAGATAATAATTTAAGTTTGGCAAGCGAAATTATTAATTTTGTTGATAGTAATAAATTGGATAATATTTTTCCGTATCAAGAAAAAAATCATCAAGGTTATATTTTATATGCTGGTGAAAAACAGAAAATTTCCTTTGATGATTTTTTAAATCAGGCTAAAAGTCAAAACCAGTTGCCAAAGTTGTTGATTTTGGATCAGATTCTTGATCCGCATAATTTAGGTGCTATAATTAGAACTGCGGTTGCTTTTGGTGTTGATAATATTGTGATTACAAGTTTTAATTCTGTAAAAGATACTCCAACAGTTGTTAAATCTTCTGCTGGCTTGAGTGAGGTTGTTAATTTAATTGAAGTTGTGAATTTAAATAATGCGATTAAGGATTTGAAAAATATTGGCTATTTTATTATTGGATTGGATGGCGAAGCGAAGTTGAGCCTTCAAGATATAAAGGATAGCAATGATTTGGTTTTAGTCCTTGGAAATGAGGGCAGGGGGATTAGGGAGCTTGTTAAAAAGAATTGTGATGATTTGGTAAAAATTCCAATGAAAAATTGTGTTGAAAGTCTAAATGTGTCAGTTGCCGCTGCGATTGCTATTTATGAGTTATGGGGGTAAAATGTGGATTGAATTTGGTGTTGGCTTAGCGGTGTTTCTAACATATCTTGCTAAAAGAATGTTTGATTTAAGCGCTCCAATGTTCGTTGGGTTATTTTTTCTTTTAGTTATTGTGATTTTTCAAAAAATGTAAAATTGGTAATATTGTGCTTAGATTGAATTCAAGAATAAAAATTTCTTTACTGTTGGTTAGTGTATTTTCCTACTTTGTTGTTGTGGGTTTGTCCGCAGTAGTTTTTCCTTTAATATTGAAATTTAATGGAGTATCAGATTTTTTGATTGGTTTTTCTGATAATGTAAAGGTGTTGGCCGGATTGGCTATACTCACATTATTACCAAGAATTGCAAGTAGATTTGGTATTGTCGGGACTGGAGTTTTATCATTAATTCTTTTTGGTTTGTCTGTTTTGCTGTTGCCTTTATATTATAATTATTTTGTTTGGATAATTTGGATGTTTTTATTTGGCGCTGGGTTTATAGTTTTTAGAACTATGGAAGAGGCTTTGGCAAATGTTATTGTCAATAATAAGAATAGAGGGAAAATAATGGGGTATGTTGCAACGTCTATGCTCGCTGGACTTGCCGTTGGACCTTTATTGCCCAAAATATTTGGAGTAATTAATTATACAAATTTTGTTATTTCTTTTGTTTTAGTTTGTATAAGCGCTATTTGTTTTTTAATGTTGAAACAAACTCAGGGTTATGTTAAGCCGACAGCGAATTTTCAATTTTTTAGATTTTTAAAAGAAATGCCTTTGGTATTTTTTTCCAAGTTTATTATGGAGTTTATAATTCAAGTTGTTTTTGTGTTTTTAGTAATTTATATAATAGAAACTACGCAATATTCGGCTGAAAATGCAGGTTTATTTATAACATATTTTTCATTAAGTGGACTTTTAAATGTTTTTGTCGGAAATTTTGTTGATAAATTTAAAAATAAGAATGTACTTATGGTTTTTGGTGTGTTTGTTTTGTTTTTATGCTTAACATTTTTACCGCTAGCCTTAAAGATTAGCATTATTTTGTCATATATTTTGTTTTTTATTTTTGGTTTATTTGGCTCTGGTTTGGTTTTTTTGAGTTCTATGTATATTTTGAATAGCTCTTATAAAAAGAAAGAACTTGTGAGTGCTAATTCTGCTCTAACATTTAGTGATGCTATTGCTATGGTAAGCGGATCATTTTTTACTGGTATTGCGATGGAAATTTTTGGTGCAAATGGATTTTTTGTTCCAATTTTCATATTAGCTATACTTTACATTATATTTTGTTTATTTTATTTTAGTTTAAAAAGAAAAGAGGTTTATTATGGAAGATAAAGAAACGAACGTCAATTTAAAATTAAAGAGGCTTGTTGAAAATATTGAGAAATTAGAGGAAGAAAAGAAGGAAGTTTCAAGGCAGATTTCTGATATTTACAAAGAAGCAAAAGGTTTTGGCTTTGATACAAAAGCTCTAAGAAGGATTGTTTCTCTGAGAAAAATGGATTCCGACAAAAGAATTGAGCTGGAACAGCTGACTGAAACTTATAAAGATGCGTTGGGAATGTTGGGATAAAAATGTTTTATATAGATAATACTGATGATTTAATTAATATTTGCGAAGAAATAAAAAAGAACGCTAATATTGTTGCTGTAGATACTGAATTTATTAAGCAAACAGAATATTTTCCGACTTTATCAATAATTCAAATTTCATTTTTTAATGGTGAAGTTATGAAAAATTGCATAATAGATGTTTTAGCTAAAGGCATTGATTTATCAGCACTAAAAGAGATTTTCAGCAGTGAAAAAATAAAAAAAGTATTCCATTCATGCAGCCAGGATTTAGAGGGATTATATCATATTTTTGGTGAAATTCCTTGCGCTGTTGAAGATACTCAAATAATGGCTGAATTTTGCGGTATGAAGTCAAACTTAAGCTATACGGACTTAATTAAGGAAGCTTTAGCAATTATTGTAAGGAAAGATAGAGAATTGCAGATTAGCGACTGGATGATAAGACCTTTAAGCGAGGAGCAATTAAAATATGCCGCAAATGATGTTGATTATCTTTTGGAATTATATATTAAATTATTACAAAAATTAGATTTGAATAAAAATTTTCAATATTATAGAGCCGAAATTGAAGAAAGATACGGACAAAATATGATTGAAAAAGCAATTCAAGAATCTTCTTGGCGAAGAATTAGATTTAAAATTGGCAATAAGACTAACTTATACATGAATTTGCTTAAACAAATTTGTAGATTAAGGGAAAGTTTGGCTATGAAACATAATATAGTCAAAAATGCCATAATGTCGGATTCCATTTTAAAATTAGCTTTAGTTAATCAGCCAAAAACTATTGAAGAGTTTGATAAATTTTACATAGATAATGATAAAAATGTTAAACAAAACCTTAAAAATACTTTTGTAAAAAGATGTATTAAGATTTTTGAAAAAGCACAACCAAATAAAGTTGAAGAAAAACCATATATAACCGAATTAAAAGGCAAGGCAATGCTTCAAAAGTTTGAAGAGATTAACGACTATATCATATCTGAATGCAAAAGAATGGATATAAATCCGGAAATTGTTCAAAACAAGATTGATTTGAGCTCATATATATCTGATAGTGAAAAATTGGAAGATTTATTTTCTGAATGGAAAATAAAACTATTTGGCAAGAGAATAAAAGAAATTAAAGATAGATAGGGAATATAGAAGGGGATTGTTGAGTAGTAAGGGGTGTTGAGAGTTTTAATATGTTTTATTTTAATTGGGTTTTGGTAGAATTATGTAGCTAAAAAGCGTGCGGCAGCTGAGAAATATGGCTACTATTTTTAATACTTATATTATTGTGGCTCCCCTTTGTCCTTCAGACATTTCCCCTCTTGAGCGGAAATGTCCGAAGAACAAAGGGGGGGGGCTATAATTACTATTAAAATATACACAAAACAAGATAATAACATGTTATAAGTCAGTAGTTCTAGCTCTTAATTCCAGATTTTCCTTGTTTTTTTATTAAATTAAACTACCATAAATGAGAAATAAATGTATTGTGTTAATATGGACAAAGATGAGATAATAAAACAAATAACATCTGAGTTATTGGATGAAATAAAAAGTTCCAATAAAGTATTTACAAGCGAAGAAGTAAAAGCAAAAATTAATGCGAAATTGGACGCTGTTTTTAATAGTGGGGTTGATAATGGAAACTCTTTGGATGAAGAAGATGAAGTGCTAAATAATGAATTCACTAAAATAAGTGGTAATGAAGATTCATTTGCATTAAATTCTGGCATTGATGGAGATTTTAATGATAATGTTGCTGACAATGAAATTGCAGATAAAAAAGAGGAAAAAGTAAAATTTTTTCAAGAAGTTGCAGATATTTATAAAAATGAATTCAATAATTCAATAACTTGTTTTAAAAATGCTTTGGAATCTTTGAAACTTGTTAGAAAAACATCGTTTTTTGAAACAATATTGGTGGTTATTTTTTTAGTTGTTCCAGCTATTCTGGCTGGCTGCATTGCATTAATTATTGTTTTAATATTATTTTTATTATGGCAATTATATTTGATAACAAAATCAATATTTGAGCTACTTAAAAAAGCTGAAGTGTCTATAAAAGGAATAAATGAAAAAATTAGAAAAAAAATAAGAGCTTTAAGAGGAAGCGGCGGATTTTTAAATAGGTTAATATTTAGCAATGCACTTTATTCGTTAATGATGTTTAACGGTGTTATGTATATGCTTGTGAAGGGTTTAATGTTGCCAGTAAAATCAATACTGGATGTTGAAAAGATTTTAACTAATATTTTAGCAAAAATAGAAAAAGGCATCACAACCGTTTTAAAGGCGCCTTCGGAACTTGCATTAGCTGGCACCAGTGCAGAAGCAGCTAAGGGTAGAAGGGGAGCAAAAAAAGAAAAAGATGCTAAGACCAAGAGTGGATCAAGAAAACCAGTTAAGAGGGAAAAAACAGCGGAAAAAGTAAAACCAATAGAAAAAGAAAAAGCACAGATAAGACCTCAGCAGCAAAAGGTAAAGGTGGATGAGGTTTCTAAAGCTTTGCATCAAGCTCGACTAGAAGTTGCAAATGCTGTAGCTAAAAATTTGCAAGCAGAAACTTCTCAACAAAAAGCTCAAGATATTGGCGATAGAGCTATAAATTTAGCCGAAAAAGCCGAAAGACAACAAGTCCCAATGAGTTCTATACTATCCTTGTCTTCTTCTGGTTCTAGTGATAGAGACGATCTAGCAAAGGCTATATTTGATAGCGTTGTTGATGCTATGAGAGGAGCCTCTCTTGAAAAAGGTGCAGATAGTGAAGGAATAGGAAAAGGTATTGATACTACTAAGATGCTTCCAGAAGTTAAGGATAGTCTTATGGCATTAACCCAAGCACATCAGCAAGAGTTAGAAAAAATAGAAGATGAATTGCAGTCAGCTAGAGATAATAAAGATTTGAATGCTGTAGAAAGACTTGAGAATACAAAAGAGATTGCTATAAATAATTTGGAAGAGCTTCGACAGCAAGCTTTAGAATCTGAAAGTCTTGAGGATTTCCAGCAAAGAGCACATTCTTTGCAAAAAGATGATCCAATGGAGTATGCTGCAAAGATGGATTCAATGACATTTGAAGACGGTCAAAGAGTATTGCCGGAAGGTTTTTCAATGAAAGATTTTTTAAACGAATCAAAGGGATTACCAACTGAAGAGTTTGATTATAAACTTATTTCTCAATTAGAGCAAACAATGTCAAATCTTGATTATAGAGAAGAAGATAAAGATATTGTTATTGCTGCCGTAATTGAACATCAAAAGGGTTTATCTAAAGAAGTTGAAGAAAGTAGAGGTCATAGTATGGAACGTTCAGAAAGGGGTTTCGTTGGCATGCTCGATGAAAGAGTTAGCGGAGGGAGACAGCTAGAAGTATAAATTAGCAATTCCATAAATTTGGAAGAATTTAGAAAAAAAGTTTATAATCTTTATAAATTTGATGGGTATTGACTTGCATTATAAGATATTATAATATAAGTTTATATTTATAAAAATAATTAGGAAAAATATGGCAACTAAATATGTTTCAGAAGAAAAACTTAAGGAAGCTAACGAAGCAAGGAAAAAGGCTCAAGAATGGAAAGCAAAAGAACAATCAAAAAAACAATCAAAAGAACAATCAAAACAGCCGGCAAGAGCAAGATAGTAATAAGTTTTATAATATATTAAGTATATATGTTAATAATCTGTTGGGATTTTGATGGAACCTTAGTGAGCTCGGAGGTTATTTACAAAGATATATTTAACAAGTATTTAAAAGATGTAAGACAAGGAATTAACAGTTTATCTGCTAGTCCTTGTTTTGCTAAGTATGGTGGGAAACATCCATTTAATGTTTTTAATGATTTAAAAAAAGAAGGATTTATTGAAAATAATTTGATATTGGATGAAGTTGGTATTAAGTTATCTCTTAAAAAAGCGCTTGATAAAAATGGCTTGCTATTGACCGATAATATTGAGAACATCCTTAAAGAATTAAGCGTTTTTAAAAATGTTTTAATGGCAATCGTCACATCGACAAATAAAGAAGACTTTGAATTAAAATATAATAATCCGTCAACCAGCATTTTAAAAAAATATTTTGATATTAACAAAAATATTTATATATGTGAAGAAGTTGGAAACAAAGAACCAAAACCAAGTTCGAATGGATATTTATATGCAGTTAATGATATAATTTCAAAAAACAAATTAAATTCAGAAAAGAATATTCTAATTGCAATTGAAGACTCTATTTCCGGATGTAAATCAGCCTCAAATGCAAAAAAAATTTTAAAAAACAAATTGGATACAATTATTATTGGCTACACTGTGAGTAATCACTGTATAACTGGTGTGGAATTGAAAAAATCAGGAGCAGACTTTATTTTTAAAACTCCTAACGAGTTATTAAAATTCATTAAAAAATTGGCTGTCAGACCAGGACTCGAACCTAGATAAACGGAATCAGAATCCGTTGTCCTACCATTAGACGATCTGACATTTCAATTTATAGTCTAAATTAATAAATATTTTATTCAAGATTTTTTTGTTTCTTAATATAATAGACTGCCAATTTTTAATAGATTTTAGATCTTTATGTAATTATGGTTAGCTTCCCTTTATCCTTTGGTATTTCCTTTCTTTCAGTATCATCATTACAGGTGTAGTCTTCCCTTACTAATATGAATAGTTGGATTATAAATTAATAATCCCAGTCCTGTCATCGCTCTTAATTTTGTCGTTAATACCAGCCCCAACACTAGTCCTGTCATTACCAGGTTAGATTTTGTTAACGAGCAAAGCCCTCCGCAGTCTTGTCATTACCAGGCTAGATTTTGTTAACGAGCGAAGCCCTCCGCAGTCCTGTCATTACCAGGCTAGATTTTGTTAATAAACAAAGCCCTCCGCAGTGCTGTCATTACCAGGCTAGATTTTGAGACAAAGTTGTTGACAAAGCACGGAGTTCCCCCTCAGCTCTGTCATTACCAGGCTAGATTTTGTTAACGAGCGAAGCCCTCCGCAGTGCTGTCATTACCAGGCTAGATTTTGTTAACAAGCGAAGCCCTCCGCAGTGCTGTCATTACCAGGCTAGATTTTGTTAACGAACGAAGTGAGTTTACA
>CAZBNS010000069.1:0-9824 GCA_964493475.1 uncultured Rhizobiaceae bacterium
TGGATTCCGTATGAGGATTTTCTAAACTCATTCTTCGTTAAAAAAATCCAGCTACTAACAATATATTATAAGTTAACAGCTCATCTCATTTAATTTTTTCGTTAGCTCTTCCACTTCTTTTGATAAAACACCATATCCCACATAATCCTCTTTTTTAAGCAATTCCTCCAACAAAATCTCTTTTTCAATAATCAAATTTTCCAATTTTTCTTTATCCTTAAACTTTGGTTTTTCCTCTATCTTTTGTTTTTTAAATTTTTCCTCTTTCTTAAAATTTTCCTCACTTTTCCAACCAATTTTTCTCAAAAAATCTTGATAATTTCCCTCAAATAAAAAAACCTTTCCGTCATCAAAAACTATAAGTTTATTAGCCATATTATTTAACAAATATTCATTATGGCTCACAACTATTGAAGCTCCCTCAAAATCTTCCAACGCTTCCATCAAAGCCTCGCAAGATTCCATATCCAAATGGTTGGTCGGCTCATCAAGAATAAGCAAATTACAAGTTTTTAATAATATTTTTCCCAAAAGCACTCTGCTTTTTTCACCGCCACTTAAAACCGAAATTTTCTTTTGCGCCAAATCACCAGAAAACATCATAATTCCAGCAATCCTCATAATATTTGATTTAGGTATCAAAACATCAACAGACTGCAGCTCCTGCTCTATCGTATTATTTGGATTTAAAGTGCTTATATTAGTTTGTCCAAAATAACCAATTTCAGTCTTTGGATTAGTTATAACCTTGCCTTCTAATCCCCTTAATTCACCAGTTATCAACTTTAAAAGTGTAGACTTGCCTTTTCCATTTTTTCCAATGACACAAACTCTATCGCCTTTTTGAATTTTAAAAGACAAATTTTTAAACAAAAAATCACCATGACAATAAGCAAAACCTACATCCTCAGCTTCCAGCATATTGGAATTTCCAACAAAATTTTGATATTTAAACTTAAACTCCAAATCTTGTATATCAGCCAATTCAATCTTTTGCTCTTGCTTATCAAGCATTTTAACCCTTGATTGAACCCTCGAAGCCAGCGTAGCCTTATATCTAAACCTATCAATAAATCTTTGAACCTGCGCCCTTTTTTTATTTTCATTTATTCTCGATTTTTCATAGGTTTCCTCATCCACAGCAATTTTTTCATACATATCCTGAGTATTTCCAGTAATCTTAATACTTGTTCCCCTATGAATAATTATCGTATGGGAAATAATTTCATCCATAAAGCTTCTATCATGAGTAATCAACATAATAGCTCCCTTATAGTTTCTTAAAAATCCCTTCAACCACCTAATCGACAAAATATCAAGATAGTTTGTAGGCTCATCAAGCAATAAAATATCAGGCTCAGAAATCAACAACTTCGCCAAATTAAGCCTAATTTGCCAGCCACCAGAAAATTCCGCAGGCGACTTAACCTTATCTTCCTCGCTAAAACCCAATTGAGACAATATCTTTTCAGCATCCCAACTCGCATCTTTTTTATATTCAGGCAAAGCCAGACAAGCCTCTTCAACAACAGTTTCTTGAGTAAAAGCCAAATGCTGCTCCAAATAGCCAATTCTATAACCCTTAGGCACAACAACCTCGCCCTCATACTCTTTAATTTTTCCACACAGAATTTTAAACAGAGTAGTTTTACCACTTCCATTCCTACCAATCAAACCAACTTTTTCTTTTTCTCCAACTATGAAATTTATATCATCGAATACATTTTTTCCACCAAATGATATAGAAAGATTTTGAACTTTTAACATATTTATTCCTTTTTATAATACCCAACCGCATTTTTACAAGCGGCATTTGCAATGACAATTTTATGCAATCGCCCTCAGTAATAAGTTCTTACACTTAAAAAGCTAAATGTAAGGCAAAATTCTTCCTCAAATATGTTAAAAAAGTTTCTAAACAATTTTTTAATATTAATTAAACACTCAAAGAATATAAAAAAATATTCATTTTGTCAAACATTTTTTATGGTGGTTGTGGCGATTATTATCTTATAAACAGCATTCTTTGATATGATTAATCCTTCCGTTCCAGTTATCAATTTTTTCTTCTTTGATTTTTGGATTTTTTGCTAGATAAATACAAACATTAAGTTCATCATATATGTTTGCGATCTTAATAATTTCAATATCTACTTTTTTATTGTAATATTTTATTATTCTTTTAAACATATCTACTTCTTCAGCCTTTGGAGAATACAAATCTTTAAATTCAAAATGATAATTGCAATAACAAGTATTGCCAAAATCAAATACACATTTTAGCCTATGCTCTTTATTCATAAGACTATTTGTATAGTAAAAATCATTGTGGACTAAACATTGTTCTTTTAAGGTATATAAAACACTTATATAGTTATTAAGTTTAGCAATTTCATTGTATGCAAATACGCTTGATAAGTATTTCTCAATTTGTAATACCTCTAATTCCCTTTCAATGCTTAAAGCATCATTCATTTCAATAGAATGCAGCTCCACAAAAAATATGGCAATATCATTTGCAAATCTATCTTTTTCTTTTTCACTTAATTTGTCATAATCTTCTAAATTCCAATTTTCCCCATTTAATTTTTTATGAATGCTATATGGAAAAGGTTTTTCATTAACTTTAATACTTGGAATTTCGACTGATTTTATTTTGCCTTGTAAAAAGTTTAAAATTTTTTCTTCATTTTTATAGCTAATAATGGTTTCCTAAATTCTTGGAACTCTAATGATATGTTTTCCAACCTCAAAAGCACTTGAACACCAGCCATCACCTATAAGTTTAATACTTTCGTTTGGATATAAAAGTTTTAAATCGTTCATTATAACTTTTTTATATTTATTGCAGGTATAAATATATTGTATTTTTTAAAAAAGCTAGTTATTTATAAAACTTAAAATACAAATATTCATTTGATACAATTTCACCCCGCAAAAACATCATAAAAATGATATTAATTAAGCGTTTAAATTGTTATTTATTTTTAGTATCTAGTAATTTCTCAACAGTGATATCATTAGTTTTGTCAAACCCTCTGGCCGAAAAAGTCGCTAGAAGCATTGAGTTTAGCATAAATAAGATAAATAATATCATTGTAAATTTAGACATTGGAGTGCTCATACTTCTTTTTGAAAGCATTTGAGCATTGCCATTGCTGCCACTTATTCCGCTCAATGAATCATTGTCGGTTTGCTGTAAGAGAACACATAGTATAATTAGAACTGAAAGAACTATTTGAACTATAAATAAAAAAGTTTGTATAGAAGACATACTATTTGAATTTTAAATGATAAATAACACTATTACTACGAAATAATAGTGTTATTAAATTATATTATAAACCAATACCGAAAGCTATAGCGCAATCTTTTGTTGTCTCATCTGTGCCGTAAGTACAACCCGCACCACTACCAGCGTCAAATGACCAAACCTTACCTGAATCTATAACTCCGTTGTCCATTTTATCGTCTAAGAATTTAGCGTCTTTTCTTGTGATACTTGGATTCGCAACAGCTGTAGTAGCACTAGCTAAATCTGCTGGGTCTTCTGCTCCGCTTATTAAGAATATAACATTTTGTCCCATTTCAACATTATATCCTAAAACATAATATCCGCCTTTTACTCTTGATGTCATACCGTCACTTGAACTAATGTCGTCAGCAATGGTAATGCTGTTTGTAGGCGCTACATCAGTAATACCCTCGTCAAATAAATTTTGCCAAGCAACAGCTGTTTGTACGAAACTCATTTCACTAGATGAAGAATTGCCAGGTAATGCTCCTGTAGCTGTGTAGTAAGCATTGATTGCCGTTTGATAATTTCTAATTTCTGACATAACAGATCTTAATTCTGCACTTTTAATTAAACTAGCACCACCAGTAATACCAGCAATTAAAAGACCGATAATAATAAGAACGATTGATAACTCTATAAGAGAGAAACCTTTTTTATTGTTTAATTTCATATTTTCCTTTTATTTAACTTTTTCCATGATTGGATTATTAAATAGTAAAAATCATTTTGCAACAAAAAAGTTATATAATTTGAGTGAGATTTTGCAGTTTTTTTATTTTATATTGCACTATGCAAATTACCTGCATGAAAATATATGGGTATTTTGGAATTGAATTAAATCTTAATTAATATTATATAACTTTTCTTTAGTAATTGTTCTATAGCTCCCCTTTGTCCTTCGGACATTTCCCCTCAAGGATGGGAAAGATTTCGAGCAGTGGTAAAGAAAAAATAGCTCAACAACCAAGGGCAATCTTTCCTCTCCTTGATGGGAAATGTCAACGGAGTTGACAAAGGGGAGCTATTATTATAAATAGTAATCACGAATAAAAATTAAAATATTGACTTATCAAAAATTGTTGTGTTAAGATTAAATTAATCGGGGGTTATATATTATTAATAATTTAGGTAAAAAGTATGTTAGAATTAATGCAAAGATTAGTAGCTTTTAAATATTCATGCAAACTAAGTCATTGGAAAACCGATAGTTATGCTAAACATTTGTTGTTTGATAGACTTCAGGAGGATATTGATAATTTCGTTGATGAAATAGCTGAGGGATATTTTATGGCAACAAAAAAGCAAGACAGTTTGGATCAAACGATTTTACAAACGAAGTATATAGATAAAGATTTAACAAAACTTGCAAAAGACATAAATACTCGTATTGAGGCTATTATTGACGGCGAAAAGCTTAGTCAAGGAACGTTATCTCTTTTGGGTAATATTAGTGAAAGTTTTGATGGAAAATTAGCTTTATTACAATTAAATTAATAATGTTTTGTTGTATTTTTCGATTAAAAAATAACGCTATATAATTTGACTATAGTATAAAAAGTAAGCTGCCGGTTAAACTGGCGGCTTTTTTAAATGTGGGACTTCGCTAATTCTATGACAGATTTAAGAACTAAATTTAATATATTTATAATGTATTAGACACTATTAACAAATGTTTTTTATAATTAATAAATTCTGTTTAATAAAATAAACACCTTATAAATTTTTGCATTAAAATCTAACTTTCACTTCAATATGCTTTGTCGTAGTCTAATTTTCATTTTTATCATAAACAACTTGAATTTTAGCTCCGCAGTTGTTTAATTTATCAGCTAAAAATTCATAACCTCGTTCAATGTGGTAAGTTCTTCTAACTTCTGTTTTTCCTTCAGCACATAAACCTGCGAGAACTAAGGAAACAGACGCTCTTAAGTCGCTAGCCATAACTTGTGCGTTTTTATAGCACCCATCCTTTCCGTCAATAATTGCTTTATTTCCAATAATAGTAATATTTGCGCCCATTCTGTTTAATTCTGGAACATGCATAAATCTATTTTCAAAAATTGTTTCATCTACGTTTGATTCTCCATTCGTCATGGCTAATAAAGCAACCATTTGAGCTTGCATATCTGTGGCAAAACCCGGATAAACTTCTGTAATTATGTTGATAGGTTTTAACTTTTTTTTGCCTCTTTTAATTCTTATAGTGCTGTTATTAATTTTTTTAATGCTGGCGCCCATTTCGGTTAGTTTATCAATTAAATTCTCAAGAGTATTATAAAAATTAAGTCCTGTAATGGTTAAATCACCATCAGTCATTAATGCGCCAATCATATAGCTTGCGGCTTCCATTCTATCGCCCATTATACAGTATTCAGCGGAATGAAGTTTTTGAACGCCTTCTATTTCGATGTCAGGAGTTCCTGCACCTTTAATTTTTGCGCCCATGGCAATTAAGCAATTTGCTAAATCTACTATTTCCGGCTCTTTTGCTGCATTTCCAATTCTTGTAATGCCCTCAGCTAAAACAGCGCCCATCATAATATTTTCAGTAGCGCCAACTGATGGAAATCTTAATTCGATATTTGCTCCTTGTAATTTTCCATTTTTACATATGGCTTTTACATATCCGTCTTCAATTTTTATATCTACGCCCATTTCTTTAAATGCGTCTAAGTGTATATCTACTGGTCTGCTGCCTATAGCGCATCCGCCGGGTAATGAAACTTCGGCTTTTCCAAATCTTGCTAATAATGGTCCTAAAATAACAAAAGAAGCTCTCATTTGGGAAACTATTGAATATGGAGCAACATAATTATTTAATTCTCTATTATCTAAAATAATAACTTTTCCATCTCCGTGGTTGCTTAAATCACCATCTAAAATCATTTTTCCGCCAAGATAATTTTGCAAATATATTAAAGTGGTCATGTCTAAAAGGTTTGGAATATTGCTTAACTTTAAAGTTCCATCCTTCAAAAGAACGCTTGCACAAATCATTTTTAAAGCTGCGTTTTTTGCACCGGAAACTTTGATTTTTCCAATAAGATTACATTTTCCTTCTAAAACTATTTTTTTCATCATAGAATGTTCCCAAAATAACTCCCAATATTAGTTCTAGTCTATAGATTGAAAATAATTTTTCAAGAGATATTAAGGGTTGATTTTAAATATTTTCAAATATAGTATATTTTCACTATTTACAAAGATTTTATAATATGGATTTAGATAAGTATTTTATGGAATTGGCTAAGGTTGCTGCTTCAAAATCCAAAGAACCATCAACAAAAGTTGGATGTGTAATTGTAGATGAAAATAATAATGTTGTTTCAATTGCGTGTAATGATTATGCTATAGATCCATCTTCAAAGTATTCAACCGATGAAAAGCCTATGAGATATTTAATATCAGTTCATGCAGAAATGAGAGCTTTAATACTGGCAGGAAAATCTATAAAAAATTGTAAAGCATATATAACGCACGCCTCTTGTGAAAATTGTCTTAAACATTTAATTGTAGCTGGAGTAAAAGAGATTATATATGAAAAGTTGTCTACAAATACCGGATTTATTAATGATGAAGGGCATGAAGCGATAGTTAGAATGGTAAAAGCATCACGTATTGTTAATAGGAATATGCAGGGTGTTAGTTATATAGACGATTCAAAAAATAAATAAAAAATTAAATTATGCAGCCTTATTCACACAATCTCGTCCTTTTTGTATAAATTGTTTTGTGTGGAAAAATTATTTATGCAACAGATTTATTTAATTTTTACAATATAACAAAAAAACTTGCTTTTATTTACAAAATCTTGTTTTCTCTATATTATCAATTTAAGAAAATTATAAAATGTTTTCAAAGTTAGAATTTTTTATAGCTCTAAGGTATTTAAAGTCAAAAAATAAAGAAAAATTTATTTCAATAACGGCAATTTTTTCTTTTGTTGGAATTGCTCTTGGTGTTGGCGCATTAATTGTTGTTATGTCTGTTATGAATGGCTTTAGGGAGGATTTTACTGATAGAATTTTGGGTATTAATTCGCATATTTCTGTATATCCTGACGAAAGGGAACTTGGCAGCTATAATGAAGCAATGAGAATAATTGCGGAAAATAACAACGTAAATTTAGTTAATCCAATTATTGAAAATCAAGTGATAGCTATGGCTAATGATAATACTGCAGGCCTTATTGTGAAGGGTATTAAAAAAGAAGATTTAGTCAAAAAATCAAAAATTTATGATAAAATCTCTTCACTGAATTTTAATGATGAATTTAAAGACAATGCTATTTTAATAGGACAAAGTTTAGCCATAAGATTAAGAGTTGTTGACGGTGATGAAATAAAATTAATTTCACCGGAAAGTAATTCAACTATTCTTGGAACAATACCACGAATTAAGACTTATAGAGTTGTTGGAATTTTTTCAAGTGGAATGTATGAATATGATGCAGGCGTAGTTTTTATACCGTTTGATATGGCGCAAAAACATTTTAAATATAATAGTAATTCGGCTGGCGGATTGGAGATTTACCTCAAAGATATGTCTAAATTGAATGATACATATTATGAAATAGGCAAAAGTTTAAAAAATAATGGCTTTAATATTAGATTGGTTGATTGGAAAGAGTCTAATTCAGCTTTTATAGGTGCTTTGAATGTTGAAAGAAACGTCATGTTCTTAATTTTAACCTTGATAATACTTGTTGCGACATTTAATATTATTTCCAGCTTAACCATGTTAGTCAATGATAAAAATAAACAAATCGCATTATTAAGGACTATAGGTTTTAGCCAGAAAAGCATAATGAGAATTTTCTTTTTATGTGGCTCAATAATTGGCTGCGTTGGAACATTTTTAGGAATGATTTTAGGCATTTTGTTTGCAAAAAATATACAAAATATAAAAATAATATTGGAGAAAATATTTCACGTAGAATTATTTTCACCAACAGTATATTTCTTAACCGAACTGCCATCAAAAGTTATTTTAAGCGATATAATCTTTATTGTTTGTTTATCTTTATTTTTATCATTTTTGTCAACTTTATATCCATCATACAAAGCTTCAAAAACAAATCCTGCAGAAATTTTGAGATACGAATAATTTATCAGATTTTTCACAAATAACTTATATAAAAAGAATAAGTTTGTTGTAATAAAATGCAATTTTGTGAAATTATATTTAAAATTTATTTTGTGGAAGATTTATTAAATACTAATAAACAGCATTGTTAAAATTAAACAAACAATACCACCCGCATAGATACCAGCAACAACATCATCCATAATTATACCAATAGCCCCCTTGATTTGTGTATCAAAATATTTAACAAGTCCCGGCTTTAATATATCAAATATTCTAAAAAAAACGATTGGTGCAATAATTATTATCGTTGTTGTAAGATTAACCAATAAAGTATTGGAAATCAGGTTATCATTCAAAAAAATAAAATAAAACAATGTCAAAACTGTTGGCATCATAAACGCAATTGTTTGTCCGATCACTTCGTCAATCACAACTTCGCTTGGATCATCTTTTTTATTTTTTGTAATGTAAATATTCGTAGACCAAATTCCTATAGCAAACAAAAAGATCAATATTACCAAATATATCAAACATAAATCAACAAATGTGTTAATGCCAATTTTTAATAAAATAAGATTAAAAAGAAAAAATAACGGAAAAGTCATTAAACTGGCTGCGGTTCCCGGGCAAATTTTTGCAAATCCTATGCCAAAATATGTTGATATAATTGTAGCTATTTTAAATTCTTTATCAGTAATCTTTTTTTTCATAATGCGGGTTTGCTATAAAACTCTTGAAATGTAAAAAATAAATTAAATTTAGTCAATAGATTTTCTAGATAAATTGGCATTGAATAGTTTTCCTGTCAACTCCGTTGATATTTTTCCTTGCTGCAAATTGTTCTGTATCTCCCTTTTGTCCTTTGGACATTTGACTTTATCAGAACTTCGCCGAACGACAAAGGGAAGCCATTAAATACAATAATGTATGAAAGGTTATAACTATCTAAATGATAATTATTTACTTATACAGAAGAATCAACTTTCTTAAAAAACTTAGATTCCTTCTCAATCATCTTATTCATTTTAAACAATTTTTCATTAGATTCATCTAAAACAAACAAAACTTCTGGAACATATCTTAGATTTACCTTGTCAGCTAGTAGTCTTTTTATTATAGAGATATTGTCCTTATTGAGATTGTTGACAACTTGAATTCTATATTTTTTTTCTATATTAGGAATGTCTACAAATATTTTCAAGTTTCTTAAATCCGGACTTATGTCAACACTACTTATTGAAATAGAAAAATTTTTATTACCCAAAGACATTTCACTTTCGGAAAATAAGTCTAATAACAAATGCTGTATTTGCTTTTGAATTCTCAACTGTAAAACGCTTTTTGGCTTATTTGTCATATTTTTTATGTTTTATGATAATTATACCTCCAACAAGCCCTCCAATCCTCTAAACTCTTTTAATTTCTTTAACCAAATTCT
>CAZBNS010000070.1:0-9083 GCA_964493475.1 uncultured Rhizobiaceae bacterium
CTGGATTCCGTATGAGGATTTTCTAAACTCATTCTTCGTTAAGAAAATCCAGCTACGGAATGACATACTGAGAGGGAGATTTCAATATTAATACATTCATGACATATTGAGAAAAAAAATTTAAATATTAATAAAGTCCTGTCATTACCAGGCTAGATTTTGTTAACGAACCACTGGTAATGACAGACTTTAAATTAATCAAAATAATAAGGATTGAAATTAGATAAGAATAAAAAACTCTAAATAATTCCAGATATTTTATTTAATTCTTTTTGCAAAACTTGATTAATCTTCTCTATATCTTCATCTTTGTTTATAAAATGCAGTTTTCCATAATTAAAAGTAATTTCTCCAAAAGGGAGGGGGATTTGAAATTTATCCCAAGTGTGTAGCTGTATTTTTTTTGTATAAGATACTCCGATACATGTAATTGGAACTCCGGTTTTTTGTGCTATGTTTGTGATTTTTGTATTTATTTTAAAAGCTGGACCACGTGGACCGTCTGCTGCAAATACAAAGGCTCTATTTTGTGGAATGATATTCATAATTTCTCGTATTGATGAAAAACTTCTTTTGTTTTTATAGGTTTTTTTTGGATCTATTGTAGAGCCTTCTACGGATTCAATATCAAATGTTGAAGCTATTGCAGAAGCAATTTTTCCATCTCTGTGGCCGGATGCTAATACGGATAATTTTTTGCCTTTTTTTATTTCGTCTGCAAAAAATCTCTTTAATTCCATTGGGGAAATCATAATTCTTCCATGCCAAGTAAATATAAAAACGCTGTTGCCATCTTTTGTGTATTTTGCGAGTTCTTTGTAATTTCCTTTAATTGTAATTTTTGAAGTTTTGTAAATGAACCATACTGTAAGATGTAGTATCCATGCTATGATTTTTTGAATATATTTATTTTCAAAAAAATTTTTAAATTTTTGCTTAATAAAATGCCTCATATAGCCTTTTCAAACTGTTTATTATACATATTGGCGTATATGCCATCTCGTGCTAACAATTCTTCGTGGTTTCCTTGTTCTTTTAATTCACCTTCTTGTAAAACGAAAATATTATCACAATTTTGAATTGTTGACAGTCTGTGCGCAATAATAATTGTTGTTTTATCTTTCATTAACCTAGCTAAAGCTGCTTGTATTAATTTTTCTGATATTGGATCCAATGCTGATGTAGCTTCATCTAGCAATAAAATTGGCGTATTCTTTAATATGGCTCTTGCAATTGAAATTCTTTGTCTTTGCCCGCCTGATAGCATACAGCCATTTGGTCCTAACAAGGTATTGTAGCCGTCTGGCAATTCGTCTATAAACTCATCTGCATTGGCAAGTTTACATGCTTCAATAACTTGTTCGTCGGTTGCATTGAATGCTCCATATTTTACATTGGCTTTAACTGTGTTATTAAAAATTAAAACCTCTTGGCTAACTACCGAAATATTGTCTCTTAAAGACTTGATTTTGATGTCTTTAATATTGTAGCCGTCCAATAAAATATTTCCTTGTGTTGTGTCATAAAATCTTAAAATTAAATTAAATATTGTTGATTTTCCGCTGCCAGAATGCCCTACAAGTGCTATGCTATGCCCATGTTTTACACTTAAACTTAAATTATTTAAGGCTATTTTGTCTGATAATTTATATTCAATTACATCGGGAACCAAAGGTTCATTTTTATCATGTATAGGATATCTGAAAGAAACGTTTTTAAATTCCACATCACCTTTAACACTTGATAACTCTATAGCATTTTCTTTATCTTTAATAACCGCTTCCCTGTCTAATACTTTAAATAGTCTTTTTGCTGATATCAAAGCTGTTTGTATTTGAATATTAAGTCCAGCAAAAGATTTAGCTGGTTTATAAATACTAAATAATGCAGTCATGAATGTAAAAAAAGCACCTGTAGTCATTTGTCCCTTAATAACAAGTCCGCCGCCATACCAGATTACGCCTGCAAAACCAATACTTCCAGCCATTTCCATCATTGGTGATGTTGCTAATGATTTTCTAATCATTTTCATAGAGATATTATAAATTGTTTTGATATTATATTCTAACTTTGAAACCTCATAATCTTCTGTAGCATTTGATTTTACTAATTTTATAAGTCCAAAACTCTCTCCCATGCCTGAAGCCAATGTTCCTGACAATTCTCTTCCCTTTACGGCCATGCCTTTTAAGCTTCTGCCAATTTTATAAATTGGATAAATGGCAGCCGGAAAGGCAATAAATGCAACACATGATAACGCCGGACTTTGATAAAACATTAATCCAACCAGTCCTATTATTGTTAAAAATTGCTTCACAACACCAGTTAATATTAAATTTAATGCAGACATTAATCCGTTAATATCAGCAAAATGATCTATTATCTTATGAGATGACTTGTTTTGAAAATAATCCATATCAAAACTTATGAGTTTTGCAAATAATTTTTTTTGGTATCTCATATTAATTCTTGTAGTAGTTCGCTGCATTAAATATGATTCTATAAAAGTCATAAGTGATATTGCGATAGCGATACCAATTAATTGAAGTGGAATTATGAGTAATGCCGTTGTATTTTTATCCAAGAAAACTTGATCTATTGCAGGTTTAACCAAATATGCTCTATAGGCCGTTGCAGATGCACCAATACTCATTAAAACAATAGCTATTCCAAAATATAATGAATTTGGCAAAAATGCTTCCAACAAAATTCTTTTAAAAATTTGTAAGCTGCTATCGTAGTTAAAATCTTTCTTTTCTTTCTTATTTTTTTTAAAAATATGAAACATGTCAAAAATATAAATATATGTAGAAATATATAACAAGTGATTATTTTTCTGTCAATATATTTATACATTTAAACTCTACCTTGAATTTTAAAAAAAATATTATATTCAATAGACAGGTTTATTAAAAAAAATAAATAAATGTTATATAATCAAGAATTAAAAAACATAGTTTCGGCAAAAGCTGAAACTTCTGTAAAAATTCAAAAAGCAATAGATGAAATTAGACAAGAGATGAAGCGGGAAGGCGATATGAAATGTGTTGCAATTGCTTACGAAAAAGACGATTTAAAAGAAATCAAAGAATTTGCTAAGTTTATTAATAGTAATTTCAAACATACAGTAGTTATGGGAATTGGCGGCTCAAGCTTAGGTGCAAAAACTTTGCTTAACCTTGTAAATAAGCCAAATATTACAGTTTTGGAATCCATAGACAGCAATACGGTAAAAGAAATTTTTGAAAGTTTAAATCTTAAAGAAACTGCATTTTTAACGGTAAGCAAGTCTGGAAAAACTATTGAGTGCATTTCTCAAACACTAATTGTTATGAAAATAGTTGAGGAAAAACTAGGCAAAGAAGCTATTGGAAAACACTTCTTTTTCTTGACAGAAAACAAACCAAGTCCATTAACAAACCTCGCAAAAGAATTTAATATTAAAACTTTTGAGCACCACAAAACTGTTGGTGGAAGATTTTCATATTTATCAAATACAGCTTTAATTCCAGCTTGCATAGCAGGATTAAATATTGATGAAATTAGACAAGGCGCTGTTGACACTGTTGAATATGTTTTAAATAATAAAAATAATTTTGTAGCAAGCATTTGCGGCTCGCAAGTTGATATGTTTAAAGATGGAATTGTAGCAAATGTTGTTATGCCTTATATTGATAGATTATATTTTTTAAACGAATGGTACAGACAAATCTGGGCAGAAAGTTTAGGAAAAAGCGGAAATGGAACAATTCCAGTAAATGCAATGGGAACTGTGGATCAGCATAGCCAATTGCAATTATACATGGATGGTCCAAGAAATAAATTTTACACCTTTATTTATAAAGAAAAAGATAAAAATTCTTTAAAAATTACAAAAACTTATAATGAGGGCTTTGACTATCTAAAAGACATTACTCTTGACGATATTATGACTGTTGAATTTGACAGCACTGTTGAAGTTTTAAATGTTAGAAAATTGCCAATCAGAGTAATTAAATTCAAAGAATTGAATGAAAGAAGTTTATCTCAATTGTTAATGCAGTATATGCTTGAAACAATAATCTGCGGAAAAGCTATGGGATTAAATCCATTCGGTCAACAAGCAGTTGAAGAAAGAAAAATCCTTGCTGGAAAAATGATGAAGGAAATTAAAAAATAAGATTTCGTATTATTTTTTATAGCTGCGCTTTATTCTTAAGATATTTTTTGTGAAGTTAAAATCACAAAGAGGTATAATATTGAACATGCTAAAAGATGTAATGTTGAATAATAAAACTTTTTTTCTTGCAAAATAATAATTAGCAGTTAGACTAGACAAGTATGGAAAGCCCAGATAGCTCAGTCGGTAGAGCAAAGGACTGAAAATCCTTGTGTCGGCAGTTCGATTCTGCCTCTGGGCACCATTGACTTCTTTCGTTTCATTTTTTTGTTGTAAATTTTTCAAGATAATCAGAAATTTTTGTTGTATACGGCAATTGAAAATTTGTATATGAAAAATTTTAACTGTTTGATAATTATGTGCTTGAAGATTTTTTAATACAATTATGAGTAGCTCACAACAAAATAAAATACCAACAAATTTTACAGAATAAACTTTAAATGCAATAATTAAAATATTAATTATAAAATAATCAATATATTATGGATTGCGGTCAAACGTTTTCTAAGTGTCTAAAGACACTAAGAAAACTATCACCGCAATGATGTGCTGAGAAGGGAAACCTGGCAAAACAAAGAACAATTTATTAACAAGACTAACACTCAATGACGACGCCAAAATCATACAATAACAACACAAAAAATCATAAAATAATGTCAACAAACACCACAATGCTAAATAATTATGTTGTTTACAGCCACATATTTCTTGCAGGAAGACTACACCTGCAATAACTACACTGGAAAGAATATAACGGTATTTTATTTATTTTGGAATTTTAAAAATTCTTCAACACTTATATTTTCTTCTTCTATATTAATTTTACTAATAATAAAATCTATAACCTTATCTTCCAAAAGGCTTCCGGTAATTTGATTTAGAGCATTTCTATTCTTCATATAAAAATCAATAATCATTTGCTCTTGTCCCGGATAAATAGAAGCCCGTTTCCTTAATTCTGCTATTACTTCCGTATCCGAAATTTTTATATTATTACTTTTTCCGATTTCTGACAAAATTAGGCCTAGTTTAATTGACTCTTCAGCATTTTGCCTAACTGACTCTTTCTCTTTTTCCTTATCTTTGTCGTCTTTAAATTTATTAGGATTTGTTTTTAACTCGTTTTCAATTTGCTCCCATTGTCTGTTGAACTCATCCTCAACAGCTGACTTTGGCGTTTCTATCTTAATATTTTTTTTCATCCAATCAAAAATTTCATTTTTTAATTTATTTCTAGTTGCATTTTCATACATAGAAAGCAATTCTTTTTCAATCATTTCTTCCAACTTTTGAACGCTTTCAATATTAAAATTTTCTTTTAAAAACTCATCATTTAACATTGGGATTTCTGCTTTACTTACACTATGAATTTTTACCTCAAAAACTGCAGGCTCTCCGGCTAGTTCTTTTTTGTGATACTCTTTAGGGAATTTAACTTTTACATCAATTGTCTCGCCAGCTTTCTTACCAACCAATTGGTCTTCAAAATTATCTATAAAGCTCTTACTTCCCAGTTCTAAATCATATCCTTCTGCTTTTCCACCCTCAAAAGCAACATCTTTAATTTTTCCTAAAAAGTCAATTTTTACCTTATCGCCAATATTTGCTCCATATTCTTTGTCTTGCTCTTTCCATGCTGCTTTACTTTTTAATAATCTATTTTTTCCTTCTTCAACATCATTTTTAGCAACTTGAACTTTTTGTTTTTTTAAATTAATCTTATTATATTTGATTTCAGGTATTTCAGGAAATAATTCAAAATTCACTTCAAATTCAAAGTCTTTTCCAACTTCTAGTGTCTTAACATCAATTTTTGGTCTGGCAATTAAATTTAAATTATTTTCTTTTATTAATTTGGAAACATTTTCTTCAACCAAACTTTCAGCACTCTCAGACAATAATAATGCCGAATATTTATTTTTTATAAAATCCAAAGGCACTTTTCCCTTTCTAAAACCATCAACCTTCAATGTTTTTTGTTGTTTTAAACCCTGTTCTTCAATAGCCTTATCAAGTTCTGATGATTTGACCTTAACACTAAATTTTCTTTCTAAACCTTTATCAAATATTTTTTTAATTTCTGTCATTTTTTTCCTATTATTTATATAAATGGTACGGGTAAAGGGACTTGAACCCCCACACTTTTCAGTAATAGATCCTAAGTCTATCGCGTCTACCAGTTCCGCCATACCCGCTTTACAATACAAGCTCAGAGTATCATAGACAGAAAAAATAAAAAATCAATAAGATATTTATTGTGAATTAAGGTAATTCGTTTTAAGACTTTCCAACATAATTGTGAATTATTTTTCTTTGTTAATTGAGTTTTATAGTTCTTTTTACCGACTTTGTTTTCAATTAAGGTTAATTTAATACAATTTTATAATTATTATTAGAAGAACAGCTACAAACAATCTATCGATGGCAGACTAATATTCTTTATTTGCATTATACTTATTTTATTAACGAGCAAAAAATTATAAATATTTTTTAACTAAAATCTCAGCTATTTGAACCATATTTAGTGCGCCACCTTTTCTCAAATTATCGCTCACAATCCACATATTCAAACCATTTTTAACACTTTTATCCTTCCTAATTCTTGAAACATAAACTTCATCTTGGCCAGCGCATTCTCTTGGAACAGCATAAATATAATCTTTAGGCCTATCAAGAATCAATAAGCCTTTAGCATCAGATAAAATTTCTGTGGCCTTTTCCACCGTAATAGGCTTTTCAAATTCAACATTAACAGATTCCGAATGACAGGCAAAAACTGGAACTTGAACGCATGTTGCAGAAACTTCAATGTCTTTTCCTAGAACTTTTTTAGTTTCTACAATAGTTTTCCATTCTTCTTTGTAGCTGCCGTCATCCATTGGAACATCAATTTGAGGAATTAAATTAAAACAAATTGTTTTTTTAAATTTTACAGGCTTTAAAAATTCATTTTCATATATCTTTTTAGTATGCTCAAACAATTCATCCATAGCCCCTTTACCAATTTCAGATATAGATTGATATGTCGACACAACAATTCTTTTTATTTTCGCAAAATCATGCAAAGGTTTTAAAGCAACAAGCATTTGAATAGTTGTGCTATTTGGACTTGCAATAATATTCATTTTTTTATAATCAGCAATATCTTCCGAATTAACTTCTGGAATTATCAATGGAACATCATCATTCATCCTATAAAATGAACTCCCGTCTATAACAATGCAACCCATTTCCGCAGCTTTTTTGCCATAAACTTCAGAAACACCATCACCAGCCACAAAAAAAGCTATATCAGTTCCTTTAAAATCATAATCTTTGAGATTTTTTACAATAAGCTTGTCTTTAAAACCATAACTCACTTCTTTGCCTTCAGATTTATCTGATGCTAACGCCACAATCTCTCTAGCTGGAAATTTTTTTTCAGCTAAAATTGATAAAATTTCTCTGCCAATATTTCCTGTTGCGCCAACTATAGCTACTTTCTTAATCATATTTAACAATTTAATTTATAGAAATAGCCTATTAAAAGTTATTTAAAATTCAACTTTATATTAGACATGTTGCATAAATTTTTCCACAAAAAACAATACTACAGAAAAAAATACCAGAATGATTTATTTTCATGGTATAGTTATTAACATCAAACCCACTACCACAAGAAGTAAAGTCTTTTTATATAAAATTGTCTTATATACTCTTGCACTACTAAAATTTTACCAATTTTCCCTTATTGTATTTTAAACAATCAAGCTTATTTATTACATATAAATATTTATAGTTATAATATGTATGAAAAAGAAATAAAAATAATTCAAAACCATCTGAAACAACAAAAAATCAATAATTATCAAGTTAATAATTCTGGCTACGATAATCTTATAATTATCGTTAATGATAATTTAGTTTTTAGATTCCCAAAAAAAGCTGATATTTATGAAACTTATGAAGAGGAAGCTAAAATAGTTAATTATTTAAAGCCTTTTATTTCAACAGAAATACCTAATATAATTATTGGTAATAAAAAATCCAATTACACAGTTCATGCTTTAATAAAAGGCAAGGATTTTCACTCTCTAGAAGAAACAGAAAAAAATAATATAACAGCAAATATTTCAAAGGATATTGCTAAGTTTTTTTCTGAAATGCATTCTGTTAAGAATATTTTTTTAACACCCGAGAACAATAAATTAGAAGATTGGGGATGCTATAAATATTATAATCATGTTTATAACTTTGTAAAAGAGAGAGGTAAAGCAAAAATACTTGAAAATACTATAGAAAAATTTGTTGAAATCAGTAAAACTTTAAAAAATTCTGATAATGTAATTTGCCACGATGATTTACATAATGGAAATATTATAGTCAATCTTGAAAAACAAAAACTTGCAGGTGTAATTGATTGGGGAGATGCAGCTTTTAAAAATTATAACTATGATTTTATGCATCTAGATGATTGTTTATTTTATAATGTTATTGAAGAGTATGAAAAACTAATGAAAAAAAAGGTTAATATTGAATTTGTCGAAATTTTAAAAAAAATAAGAGTGTTTGGAAAAATTGGCAAAGCTATTTTTAATGGAACAGAAGTTGAAGAAAAATTTATTAAAAAATTAGATAAAATAAAATCTTAAAAACAAACTTAATTTCATTTTTCTTTAAAGTATAGTCATCAAACTTTACTTTCCACTTAATATACACACAAAAAACACCCTAGATTGCTCAAGGGTGAATGCTGTTTTTAAAATGTAAGTTATCTGAGTAAAATAATAAAGGCGGTAGGCATTATATATATGAGATATAAAAATTAATCCAAAGATTAATTTTGTTTCTCTTTAAAGGAGGTAATCCAACCGCAGGTTCCCCTACGGCTACCTTGTTACGACTTAACCCCAATCATCCCCCCCACCGTGTTATGCTGCCTCTC
>CAZBNS010000071.1:0-1946 GCA_964493475.1 uncultured Rhizobiaceae bacterium
TTAAAGTTGTGGTTTTTGTCAACGAATTAGTTGACTTGTACAGGAATGACATACTGAGAAGGAGATTTCAATATTAATCCATTCATGACATGCTGAGAAGGGAAATTCAAGTGATTAAGCGCATAATCCAAAAAGGACGGTAATTATATACAATTTTACACAAAACACTTGACAAATCAAATATATGCGCTATACTAAAGGTAGTTAATATATTTTACAGCCATGAGAATAAATCAAGATTTTAATACAATCTTAGAGCTTCAAGAAACTTTCAAAACTGAGAAAGCTTGCATAAAACATCTTGAGGAATTGAGATGGGGAATTAACGGTATAGTATCTCCATTTGATGCTACTTCAAAAGTTTATAAATGCAAGAATAACAGGTATCGCTGTAAGAATACTGGCAAATATTTTAATGTTAAGACTGGAACAATGTTTGACAATACCAAGATTAGTTTAAGAAAGTGGTTTGTTGCTATTTGGCTTGTTACTACCCATAAAAAAGGCATAGCTTCAAACCAATTAAAAGACGACATAGGCGTTACTCAAAAAACAGCTTGGTTTATGTTGCAGAGGATAAGAAAATGTTTTGATTGCAACGAAGAAGTAAAGCTAAATGGTATTGTAGAGATGGATGAAACCTACATAGGAGGCAAGGCGGAAAATATGTCTATGTCCAAGAGAATTAAAGCCAAAGGTAAATACGAGAAAGCCGCAATTTTTGGTATGGTTGAGAGAGACGGAAAAGTAAAAGCAGATAGAGTTGAGGATGCTAGTGTTAAATCCTTAATACTTAGAATTTACAATACAGTAGAGGAAAATAGTTTAATTGTTACTGATGAACATAAAACATACCAATCTATAAGCCATTCTTATGTTCATAGAACAGTAAATCACTCTGCTGGTAAATATGTTAGAGAAGGAGTTTATAATGGTGAAGAAGTAAAATTATACACCAATACCATTGAGGGTTTTTGGAGTTTATTAAAACGAGGTATTTACGGAATTTACCACCAAACAAGCAAGAAACACTTGCAAAAATATATAAATGAATTTACTTTTAGATATAACAATAGAAAACTAAAAAACATGGATAAATTCAATTCTTTGGCTATAAATATGGGACATAGAACAAAATACAAGGAGCTGATTAATGGATAACGAAAGCAACTCATCCAGTGTAAAAACTTCTAGTTCAAATAATAATCAAAATCAAAATAAAGAAGATTTAAGCGAATTTAACAAGGCTTTGAAAAAGGCTTTAGATTTTAATGATAAAAACGATAATAAAAAAGGAAGTAAAATGAATGATGGGAATAAAAGTGTGAAAATCGTGGGGGGGGGGGCAATTTAGTGAACGCCTTGAAGAATTATTAAAGACTAATCCGATATTTATAGACGAAAATGGCAGACTTTTTAAATCTAAGATTATTGATTCTGCTAATGCAATTTCAGCGGATTTAATATCCCTACTTCTCAAGGATGATGTTATAAAAAAAGAGTTTTTTACTCCTGTAGAGAATGTTTTAGTATTTAACATCAATCATTTTGTTAGTTATATTAAAGACAAAAATTTTCTCAATTATTCTTATACAGAATTTAGTAATCAGATAGGACTAAATATTGGAAACAAAAGCCTAAAAACAATGGACGAAGTTTCATTGGTATTTCCTTATAAAGATTGTATTTTAGAGGGCGGACAAACTCGTGAAGAAGAAAAGCGGGGTGAGATTTTCTTTAATAAAATTTTAGCCAAAGATGAAATTAATAAATTATTATCCCCAAAAGTTTTAACTAATTTTGCTAAGTGGGATACGGAGGCTGTGAAAGACAATAAAGCTAAAGTAGTTGATGGTTTTAGCAGGAATAAAGATGGTATAATAACGGACAATCTCCTTATCAAGGGAAATAATTTACTTGCCTTGCATACCTTAAAAAGTGAGTTT
>CAZBNS010000071.1:1956-9071 GCA_964493475.1 uncultured Rhizobiaceae bacterium
TAGAGGTTCTTAAGCTCCTTCAGGAAAGCTATTTGGGAAAAGTGAAATTGATTTATATTGACCCACCATATAATACTGGAAATGATGGATTTAAGTATAATGATCATTTTAATCATTCTTCTTGGCTTACGTTTATGAAGAATAGACTTGAGGTAGCAAGAGAGTTGTTGAGGGATGATGGCGTGATTTTTGTACAGTGCGATGATAATGAGCAAGCTTATTTGAGAATACTAATGGATGAGGTATTTGAAGAGAGCAATCACGAAGTTACATTTTATGTACAAGTTAGATATGCAGATAAAACCCTTGCAGAAAAAAATGACTATCAAAAATTAATAGAAAATATACATTGTTATAGTAGAAGCTCTATATACTCACCAAAAAAGATACAAGAAGACTATTCAATAGATTCATTTTGTTGGGAAATAAAAACTATGCAACCAACAAAAATAATTGAGTTAAAAGGACGCAAAGTTGAGATATTCACAAAATATAATTACACAATTACAGAAGTTGCAGCGGCAAAAGATAAGCTGAAAGAAACTTGGGCAACAGGTACGGTATTAACAGGAAATGCGTCAGGAAAATTTTTTGGCGACCATCTTGCTAATAGAGTAACGGAAGACGGACTCAATATATTATATAAAGTTTATGGTATTGGAGAAGATGGATTAGGATATAGATATTTTACTGGACCAAAAAGAGCAAATGCTACAAAAGGTAAGTTTTATTCAGGTGTTCCTCTGATAAGACTTGAAGAAATGAAAAATGGTGAAGCTATAAAAGAAAAACCAATTAACAACTTTTTTGATTTTGCTGGAGCTTTTGGAAATTGTAGATTAGAAGGAGACGCAAGTTTTCGTAGCGGAAAAAAGCCAGAAGTATTATTAAAAGAGATAATTGAAATAGCAACAAATGAAGGCGACATAGTCCTAGACTTCTTCTCTGGCTCAGGAGCAACGCCTTCGGTCGCTCACAAAATGAACCGCCAATGGATTGCAATAGAACAGATGGATTATATTAAAGACTTGCCAGAAGCCAGACTCAAGAAAGTGATAGATGGTGAACAAGGTGGAATATCACAATCTGTAAATTGGAAAGGTGGAGGTCAATTTATTTACTGCGAATTAGCAGTATGGAATCAAAAATACATTGATGAAATTGAAAAAATTACCAAAAGTGAAACTTTATATAAACTATGGGATGAAATAAAAGAAAAGGGATTTATTCTTTATAATATTGATGTAAAAAAGTTTAACGATAGGTTTGATGATTTTAAAAAATTATCATTAGAGGAGCAAAAGGATATAATACTTGGATTTTTGGATATGAATATGCTTTATGTTTCACTATCAGAAAGTAAAGATAAAATCTACAACATATCAGATGAGGACAAAAAACTCAATCAATTATTTTATTCAAAAATAAAGGATTAGTTATGACTTCTACAAGTATAAACGATAACCCAAAAATGCTTTATAATCAAATCCTCCGCAAAAAAGGTGAGGACAATATAAGACAAATACCAATTCCCAACTTTGTCATAAGTAATCTAAATCCATCTTTTTCTTTACGCCCATATCAAGAAGAAGCATTTAGGCAGTTTTTTTGTTATATGGATAATGATTTTGATTTTAAAGAAAAACACATACATTTGCTTTTTAATATGGCAACGGGCAGCGGCAAGACCTTGTTGATGGCGGGAATGATAATTGACTTATATAAAAGAGGCTATAGGGATTTTTTATTTTTCTCGACATCAAATACTATTATTGATAAAACAAAGAAAAACTTCACTGATTCAATGGATAGTAAATATCTTTTTGCCAATCAGATTATTGTTGATAATATAATTGTTCCTATTATCACGGTAAATAGTTTTGAAGAATCAAGAGATGATTGCATAAATATTTGCTTTACCACAATCCATAAACTACACTTTGACTTACAAACAGACAAAGAAAACTCAATTACATTTGATAGCTTTAAAGACAAACATATTGTTCTTATTGGCGATGAAGCCCATCACTTTAATAAACAAACGCAAGAAGAATTATTTTTAAATGATAAAAACTGGGAAGCAACTATACAAAAAATACTACAATCTAATTCCAAAAATATATTGCTAGAATATACCGCAACAATAGATTGGGAACATAAGGCAATGCGAGATAAGTATATGCCAAAAACATTATCAAAATACGACCTTATAAACTTTCGTAATGATGGATACTCAAAAGAAATATATTTATTTCAATCTGATAAAGGAGCTAGTGAACGTGATTTAATGTTGCAGGCTGTTATTCTTAATCAATATAAACAAGATTTAGCAAAAAAACATAATATAAGTTTAAAACCAGTAATTTTGTTTAAAGCACAAAAAACAATTCAAGAATCTTATAACAATCAAGAAGAATTTAATAAGCTGATATTAGAACTAAAGCCAGAAGATATAATAAATCTTCGCAACTTATATCTTAAAAGTAATGATAAAGATTTAATTACTGAAAATCTACTGGACAAGGTGTTCAGTTTTTATAACAAAAATGATAACAATTTCACAGGTCTTTTACAAAATATTAAAATAAATTTCGCTCCAACAAAATGTTTAAATGTAAATGATAAAAAACAAGAAGACATTATAAGCAAAAAAAATATTTCAAAATCCGAAAATAAAGAATTATTTGAGATACAAACGCAAGAAAAAATACTTAACTCGCTTGAGGATTACATTAATGAATATAGGGTTATTTTTGCAGTAAATAAATTAAATGAAGGTTGGGATGTACTTAACTTGTATGATATTGTCCGCCTATATGATACTCGTGATGCTGACAATAATAAAGCTGGCAAGGGAACTATTGCGGAAGCCCAATTAATTGGGCGTGGAGCTAGATATTATCCATTCCTTTATAATGGCTCCAAAGATAATTATCGCAGATTTGATAGCGACATTCAAAACGAAATGGCGATATTGGAAAGATTACATTACCACACAAAACATAATGTTAAGTACATTCAAGAATTACGAAATGAGCTTATTAAACAAGGATTAATGGATGAAAAAACTATCACTTGTAGGTTAGAAGTTAAACCAGAAATGAAACAAATGGATTTTTTTAAAAATGGTGTTGTTTTTGCAAACGAACAAATGAAAAAAACTTATAAGTCCTCCACTTGGGATGAACTGTCTATTGTTAAAACAAGCCTATTATATCGTATTTATTCAGGACAAACTAAGGAAAGAGATGTTTTTATAGAGGGAAAAGATAATTTTAATAAGAAGATTGATAATATAAATTATAAAATATCCGAAATTGATAATCATATAAAAAAGCAAGCATTACTTACTTACCCATTTTTTAGTTTTAATAATTTATCAAAATACATATTGGATATAACTTGCATACAAGACTTTATAGACAAAAAATTGAACAATTTAAAAATTGCATTAAGTGGTATAAAATCAGATTTATATCCTGTTTCAAATGAAAACAAATATAAAATAATGCAAAAATTATTATATCAGATTAAAAATGAATTATCAGATAATATTTCCGAATTAGAGGGCAGCAAAGAATTTAAACACAAACAATTAAAAGATATATTTAAAGATAAAGAGCTACACATTCAGCCAGATACAGAGCGAAGCAAAGGAGATAAGGAGTTTTTATGTGATAAGAATTGGTATATATACAATGCAAATTATGGAACAAGTGAAGAAAAGGCTTTTGTCAAAATGTTTGACAGAATTGTTAAAGAATTAGAAGAAGATTATACTGATATTAGATTAATTCGTAATGAACAGGAATTACCTATTTTTGACTTTAAAAAAGGTCGTCCTTTTTATCCTGATTTTATTTTAATAATGAAGAAGAAAGAACCAGAAGAGGTATTAAATTATCAATTATTTATTGAGCCTAAAGGTGAATATCTTGAAAATAATGACAAATGGAAATCAGAGTTTTTGGAAGAAATGATGTCAAATGGCAAAAAAGACATTATTGAATTTCATGTTGAAAAATATAAAATATTGGGAGTGCCATTTTACAATAAGAGTAGTGAGATAAAATTTGAAGAACAATTAAAAACTGCTTTAAGCTAATAAAATACAAAAAGTGGGTTCTTTGAATACGAATTACTAAAATAATTTAAAAATTAGGACTTGTGTAAAATTGTATATAATTACCAAAAGGACTAATGAATTTTGTTGCATAATTAATAATATTAGTTTAAAATAGGATTGGTGAGGTAAATAGGTAGATTGTCTATGAATTCAGACAGATCCGAAAGGAAGCATCTGTAAATAGATTGATTTAGGTTGTTTACTTCACTATTTTTTTATGCTTGATAAGATATTATTTACTTTGCTTCTAATATATTCTAAAGTATACTTTTCATTTACTAAGTCATAATTATCTTTTGCTGATTTTTTTGCTAAATTTTTATCATTTAGTATTTTAATCATTAATTCGGATAATTTTTTGTAATCCCCAACCTCAAATGTTAGACTATTTTTATCATGTTTAAAAATTTCTTTAGGTCCATCGGCTAAAGATGAAATTATTGGTTTGCTATACATCATGGCTTCAAGCAAAACAATTCCAAACGATTCGTGTATAGAAGACAAAACAAAAATATCTATATTGTTATAAAAGTCTTTTTTGTCTTGAATCCAGCCAATAAAATGAATATTGTCTTTGAGATTATATTTTTCTATTAGATTGAGTATTTTTTTATATTCTTGCGTATATTGTTTTTCTGGAGATCCAGCAATCCTCACTTTAAAATTTATTTTTTTGTCTTTCAAAATTTTACAGGCCTCTATCAATATATTTAACCCCTTTGATGCTTCAAATCTGCTCATAGTGCCAAATACTATTGGATTTAAAAAATTTTCAAATTCTTTAAATTCAACTTTTTCATTAATAAAATTTGGAATAATAAAAATTTTGTCATTTTTGAAACCGTTTTTAATAAAATTGTCTTTTTGAGATTGAGTTATAGCAAAAATATAATCGGCTTTATTAAGAAACTTAATTTTATCGCCATGAGCTACGACAATTACTGGAATATTTAAAACTTTTCCAATTTTTGCAAATAATGATAAAACTTTTCGACTTTGGACTATTATAAAATCAGGCTTTATTTTTCTGATTTTAAAATAGAAATATGGAAATAATAAAAAGTGAGGTTTAAAAAATATTGATGGTAAATATTTTATATTTTTGAAATTTTCAAGCCTATCTCTGATTTTTCCATTTTTATTGAAAATAGCAAAAATTTCATGGTTGCTAGAACTTAATAAACTATTATAATTTAAGAAAGCTTGTTCTACACCCCCAAATGTCTTGCTCGATAGTATGTTTACTATTTTCATAAAAAGAATTTTGTTTTTTATTTGGATAACAATATTTTATTATAAAATCAAGATTAATTATGTAAAAATATATCAAGAGTTATTAATAGCCATAAAATTATTAGACAAAAAACACTTTTATATTAAAAGTGGTTGGTTTTATTAATTATTTAAACCACTTTTTAAAAAAACCACCTTCATTTTTTCCTTCTTTTTCCTTCAAAATCTTATCTAATTTTGAATATAAATCTTTTTCTTCACTGTTTGCGGCCTTAGGTATTTCAACTGTTATTTTAACAATCATATCACCTCTTCTTGAGCCAGAATTTAAGATTGGCATGCCTTTATTTTTTAATCTAAACTTGGTTTGGCACTTAGTTCCTTCTGGAATTTTTACAATTGCATCACCACCCTCTATCAATTTTACACCAATTTCACCGCCTAATATTGCTGTAGTTAAAAGTATTGGGACTTCACACATTAAATCATCACCATCTCTTGTAAAAAAGTCATCTTGTTTGATTGTTATAAATACATATAAATCACCGCTTTTTCCACCTCTAGATCCAGCTTCACCTTCTCCCGCCACCCTAACTTTATTCCCATCATGAATACCAGCTGGTATTTTTACACTTAATTTTCTAGTTTTATTAATTTTTCCTGCTCCTTTGCACTCATGACAAGGATTTTTATTAATTTCGCCGGTTCCACCACATCTTCTGCAGGTATTTTCCACAATAAAAAATCCCTGTTGTTTTCTAACTGTTCCTGTTCCATTACAATCAGGGCAAACCTCAGGCTTTGACCCTTTTTCAGCGCCAGTTCCACCGCAAGCTGAACACAAAACAGGTGCTGTAAATGTTATATCTATAGAAGTTCCAAAAAACGCTTGTTGAAGAGTAATCGTTGCATCATACCTTAAATCTGCTCCATCTATACCTCCACTTTTTTTGCGTCTATGCGAGCTCCTTTCTCCACCAAAATCTCCAAAAATATCACTAAATGCAGAAAAAATATCTTGAAAATCATTAAAATTACCCTGTTGAAAACCACCAAATCCACCAGCACCACCTCCACCCATACCACCTTCAAACGCAGAATGTCCGTATCTATCATAAGCTGCTTTTTTATTTGAATCTTTCAAAACCTCATAAGCTTCAGCGGCTTCTTTAAATTTAGCTTCAGCAGCTTTATCGCCAGGATTTCTATCTGGATGAAATTCCATAGCTTTTTTTCTATAAGCTTTTTTTATTTCTTCATCAGTTGCCGTTTTACTGACGCCCAATATTTCATAATAATCTCTTTTAGCCATGCCTATCTGTAAATCTTTATAATATGATTGTTTATTAATATAGGAATATTTTTAATAAAAACAATACCTTTAAATTCTTTGGAAAAATTGTTTGCAATATATAAAAAATTAAACAATCTCAATCTTGTCATAACAAAGCAAAAAAATCAATCAACCAATCTTGTCATTACCAGAGTATACTTTACAATCCAACAGCTTAATAACTCTCAATTCTGTCATAGTCTTGTCATTACCAGGGTAGATTTTGTTAACGAGCGAAGCCCTCCGCAGTGCTGTCATTATAGGCTAGATTTTGAGACAAAGTTGTTGACAAAAGCACGGAGTTCCCCCCAGCTCTGTCATTACCATGGCAAATTTTGAGACAAAAGTGTTGACAAAAGCACGGAGTTCCCCAGCTCTGTCATTACCAGGCTAGATTTTGTTAACGAGCGAAGCGAGTATTAC
>CAZBNS010000072.1:0-8489 GCA_964493475.1 uncultured Rhizobiaceae bacterium
TTGTTTTAGGTCCAATTCCATTTATGCAATATAATTTGTCAATATTTTTAGCACTATTCAACCATTTTGCAAGTTTATTTTCATCTTCAATATTGTTTTCATAAAAGAAATAACTTAATTCTTTTATTCTAGATAGTTTCAATTCATTTCTCCAATTAATTAACTGAGGTAAAGGAATCACTTGCATAAGGACAAGGAAGTCACAAGTTGTTTTATAATCCTCATATTTTGTTAAAAGATTAAGTACTCTGGGATAAACAACATTGTTATAATTTAATCCGGCTTGTAAAATTGCATCAACTATCGTTGCCCCCATATGAAAATAGGGTGTTCTTTGCGTAACTGGTTCAAAATCTTGTTTTGTGAATTTTATATAATTAATTAGTTTTTCTGCACTTTTGATTATTTCAGAATCTAACATAATCAAACTCCTTCAAGTAAATTATCTAGGGCTTCAAGCCTATCTACACAATTTGGACAAGCACCACAAGGATTCTTTGAATTGGCTTGACAAGAATAAGTTGTTGTAATAGGGACATTCAATGAAATTCCTAATTTTGCGACTTCTGTTTTTGATAACTCTCTAAAAGGCATTTTAATTTCCACTGAACCATAACTTTCTAGCAGAGATTCAAGTCTTGTAAAAAATTCCATAGAGCAATCAATTTCTTTCGCATGATTACTATTAATAAATGCCGAATAAACAGCCTTTATTCCTCGAGATTGGGCATAAGCTGAAGCAATTGACAAAAATAATAAATTTCTATAGGGCAAATATAGATCATCTGCTACTACATCATCTACCCATAAATTTGCTTCTTTAATCATTCTTGAATTTGAATCTTGATAAATGTCACTAATATTAATAACTTTAATATTTTCTTTAAATTTTGCAGGTGCGACTCTCTTAAGAGTATCATATTCTTGCTCAATACAGTGCTGTCCGTAGTTTAAAAATAAAAGCAAAATATTTTGACCTTTTTTTTCTAAATCATAAGCAAGGACAGTTGAGTCTAAGCCCCCTGAAGCCAATAATAAGCCATCAAAATAAGTATTCACTATAATTTCTCCCCCAAAAAATTATATAATGCATCCAAGACTTCTTCAATAGAATAGCAAATAAAATCAGCCGAATGTACTACAAAATTGTTATTACAAATTCTATATGGATCAAATATAAGTACAGGTTTTTCCATCTGCTTAAACATACCAAATTCTACTAATGTACCAGGATCATTATAAAGTAAAGCTGCAATTAAGATATTACAGTCATCTAGCAATTGAACATCTTTGTTATAAATTTCAAGTCTTTCTTTAAATGTTGTATTATCACTAATTAATCCATTTTCTTTTATAGGGCGTTTTACTTGAAAATTATGATGAGATAAACTTTCTTCAAGTTTATTTAGGAGTTTCGTATCAACATCTGGAAAATCAGGTGCTGCCAGATATATTTTATTCTTTGCTCTATCTTCCCAAGATAAACGAATTCCTTTTAATTCTATAAATTCATCTGTTTTTTGCAAAATATCCTCTACGTTACTTTTAAATATTTCAAAGTCCATAGTTGCAGCGTATTTTGAAGCGATTAATGATGATAATCTCATTCTTTTTTCAATATCTTGTGGATAAAAATCACTTATGAAAACAGAATTATAAGCGTCTCCTACTCCAACTGAATGCGATGTATCAACATAATAAGCCGGGGCTTCCACTTTTTTCCCATTAGTCTTTAAATAACAGTAGGAACCACCTCTATTTTCTTTAATCAATAGCGTCTCAACATTGTATGAATTGAAATAATTTAAAATTCCTTCGTGAGAAGCTTTACATTGGTCAGTAAATATGGATGAAGATGTTGAAAGAATAATCGTTTTAAATAAGTTGCTGTAATTTTCTAATATATTTTCACTATCATAATGAAAATCAATATATATATTACCTTGAAATGTTTCGATATTATCCAATATTTTTTTTATATCATATTTACCCGGATATATTAAAATATCAGATGGGTTCACAAGGTCAACAATCTCTGAAATGCTTGCAGTATCAACATATATAGCTTGATCTTTTAATATATCGTAATAACCTTGATCGCCGATTTCTTTTGAATCATTTATTAACATTATATTAGGTGATTTATCCACATTCCCAAGCTTATAACAATCCTCGGCATTTAATTTTTTGGCGAAATGTTGTATATCAGCATCAAGGTATTCAGGAGCATAATATGCAAGTGAATATTTTGTTCCAATAGCAGAAAAAGCCCTTGCGGAATGAAATATTCCACCTAAACCGACAATTGGGCCTCCTTCAACCATTTTATCCAGGTGAGTGTCTACATAAACAGCACCTATTACAAGTATATTTTTAGGCTGCATTTAATGTTACCACTATAAATTCTACTGGCTCAAGTCCCGAGGCAATAATCCTTCCAACATAATTTATACCGCCACTTATACAAGTAAATAAATAACTATGTTGAACCGGAAGATTTCCTATAATTTCTTGCGTTTTTACTAATTCAACCACTAATCTTCCAGAGTGCAATTTTTTTCTTACCTGTACATCCAAGCCAACAGCAGGAACTTCATTATACTTTGTAAAAAATTCTGAAGTAGCTACATCTTCCAGTTTAATATTCTCAATAATACTTGGACAACTTCTTCCTGCTTGTGAAAAGCTACTCCCGCTAGTATTTGTTCCCACCGATGGTCTCTCTTTATACGTTCCAAATCTGCCAGAACCTTTTGAACCCATAGACACCTCACAGTCATTAAACTACAATTCCTAACCCAAAATAGAGCATATTAGAAAATAGATTTATTGTATACTAGCCACTTGGGTATTTGAGATATTATTTACACTTGTTTCGCATAGTGACCGGTTTGTAAATTTCCATATAAGAGCTCAAGCATTTTGGTAATTTTCATCATTGTAGGTTCATTGTTTGTGTGTTTCTTTGCAACATCACAAGCAAATTTATTAAGACATTCAGAACAATCATACATCGCCTTTTGACAATATTGATTTCCTTTTGTAATATACCCATATTTTTTAATCCAAGCCTTACGGGCAATAATTTTATTTTTCCTGATTTCTTGCCACGGATATAAATATTCATTTAAATATTTTTCATATTCGGTTTTAAATTTTTCAAAATCAACTACACCTAAACAAAGATGTTTTCGATATCCTTTTTTCGCAAGATATCTTGAACAAGGAACATCAACATACATTTTTTTTACCAATATTCTGACGTCAAAATCCCAATTACCTTTTTCATAATCTCTGATAATCCTTTTGTAATAATGCAAGTAAGATTTATCTTCTCCCATAATTTTTTGCATCGCACTTCTTAATGAACAGCTCATAATATTTTCTCCTTATTATTATTTAATCCCATGATAATAATAGCTATTAAAATTAGCTGTTCAAGGTTTTAAAAAACAAGCAGATGAACAAAAGTTCATCTGCTTGTTTCCAGTTTGGATATTACTTTCGTTTTGCAATTATTGCAATAAGATTCATATACTTACCGGCTCCGGCTTCCATTGAAAGCCTGTCATTTATGGCATATTCGTGCTCACATGACAGCCAGTCTTGCCAAGTTTCCTCAAAACATTGCATTTCCTGAATTGATTCGATTTCAATTTCTTTTGATTTTTCCAACAGTGCTTTCCACCAAGGGATAGAATGAAAAGTTTTGAAAACCTCGTCTTTGGCTTCTGCCCAAGAAAGCATCATTTCATCAGGAAGCACTCCGTTGAGTTCTTTTTTAACTCCCGGAAATGCAAAAGCAATTGTTCCTCCTTTTTTGACAAGTGGTGCCAGTTTTGTGTCCATAAATTCCGGTTCGGTTCCAAAGTAATAGTATGAATCTATGCTTACAATCGCATCAAAATATTCATCCGCGTATGGCAAATCCCCTGCATCAGCGTGAATCGGAATAATCCGGTTTTCCAGGTTCAGGGATTTAAAGGTCTTGTAATTTTCTGTTGCACCAATCCATAAATCTGTTGCGAAGACTTGTACGCCGAATTCTTTTGCAAGTACTATTGAAGTTAAGCCTTTTCCGCAGCCTAAATCCAAAACCCGCATGCCTTTTTCGAGCTTGACGGATTGTAATAGTTCCTCAAGCATTTTCATACTGTTGGGACCCATAAGATTTTCATTGATAAATTTTTTGTCATATTTATTGCTTTTTATAAATTTCATTGTTTTTCTCCTTTGTTGTAATAACCTTGATTTTACAATTTGTAGGTCGGGCATACTTGCCCGACAAAATCAGTATTATTTTGATAATCTGTAAAAATTCAAAAGTAAATCACAGGCAAAATCATTTGTCTGCAAAATGTTCATTTAAGAACTTACTTTAAGATTATCTAACAATATCCATCAATTACCTTTTGCTTACTTTCTCAGTATAAACTATGAAGCAGAATTTATCAAGCCTATGTTTACTCTGCTATATTAATAATTTGAGTTGCAATATTATTTGTAAACGCTCTATCGTGTTCTACAAACAACAAGGTTATGTCATACTTTGAAAGCAATTTTTCAATTTGAATTCTTGAAAATATATCAATATAATTCAGCGGTTCATCCCAAATGTATAGATGTGCTTGCTCACAAAGACTTTTTGCAATCAAAACTTTCTTTTTTTGTCCTGCACTAAATTCTTTTATATCTTTTTCAAAATGGCCTCTGCTAAAATCAAGTTTTCTCAATATTGTTTTAAAAAGAGTTTCATTAATATTATTTTTTTGTATGAAATTTTTTAAACTGCCGTTCAAAAATGATGTGTCTTGTGGAACATATGAGATAATAAGATTATTTGCTTTATACATATTCCCTGAATAAGTTATATTTTCACAGCAAATTAATTTTAAAATGCTTGATTTTCCGCTCCCGTTTTTGCCTTTGAGTAAAATTTTATCACCATTTTTAATGCTGAAATTTATATTTTTACAAACTTGCTTATTATCATAAGAAATTGACACATCTTCAAATAAAATAAGATTACTTGAATGGTGTTTTAGAGGATTAATTTTTAAATCAGATATTTCTTCAATATCATTTAAAAGTTCTGATTTTTCTTCAAATAAAGCCTTCTGTCTATTTTCTGTTGATTTTGCTCTTTTCATCATTTTTGCAGATTTATGACCTATATAACCTCTGTCGACCGGACCGTTTCCGTATTTACTTTTTTCAACCTGTTGAGCCCAATTTGAAGTTCTTTGCATTGATTGATTAAGCCTTTTTATTTCTTTTTTAAGCTTTTCATTCTCTGTAAGCTCAAATCCGTCTTTTAATTCCTTATTGTAATACCATGAAGAAAAGTTGCCGCCTTGCACTTCAATATCAGATTTATTAATTGATAAAATATGGTCAACGCAGGTGTCTAAAAGCATTCTGTCATGAGACACAAGAATAAATCCTTTTTTGGAATTTAAATATTTTGATACCATTTTTCTGGCGTTTTCATCCAAATGATTTGTGGGTTCATCAATTAATAAAAATTCGTGATTATCATTAACAAATAACATAGCCAAAAGGAACTTTGTTTGTTCACCATTTGATAAGGTATTAAACGATCTATACAAAATTTCATCTGATAAATCAAGCAAAGACAATTCTTTTTCAAGTTGCCATAATTCCAGATAAGGATTTAAACCATATGCTAGATTTATTGTGTCTTGGGTTTTGTCTTCAATGTTTTGAGGGAAATATTTAAAACTTACAGGAGAAATTATTTTGCCTTCATATTTGAATTTTCCAAGCAAAAGATTAAGGAGGGTAGTTTTTCCGCGTCCGTTTCTTCCTATAAATCCAAGTTTCCAATCAGTATCAATTTCAAATGAAACATTTTTGAAAATATTTTCACTGCTTGAAAAATAAGAAAAAGTTAAGTCAGATACTTTTATTAATGTCATTTTTAGTCTCCTGTTAAATGTTAAACAATACAAAATAGTCCCATAAGGACAAATTCAAAAAGCATATAAAAATATAAGCCGACTTTAATTATTCAGCTGAATATGCTTTTTTTAACAAGATGCTGTTTTCAATGGCGTAATTCCTTTTTTCTTATTATAACAATTTTTATAGCGGATTTCAAGTATATATCTTAATTCAATTCGAATTTTTCTACTGCAGGGGATAGGCTGACGAATTTTGCGTTGGTGATGTTAAATTTTTCAGGTGAAACTTCTGCAACTATATCATCATTTTGTTTTTGAATAATTTTATTCATATAATTTTGCAATTTTTTAAATGGAGCTGTGTTAATTTTACCCAAAATTGTCATTTGAAAACCACATATAATTGCGGCGATTGTTAAAACAAAACCATAATAAATTATCGGCAATCCGACTATTATTCCGATTAGCGTGCTACATAATGTGATTCCGATTAAAAACAGCATTAGTCCGGCAATAGTCAAGCAAAAACAAAAAAACATTCCTAAAATTCTTTTTAAAACTTCAATAATAATTTTCATGAAACACCTCATTTACAAACTATAAAACCTTTCCAGGCATAAGCTCCTCCATATGAAATCTCCTTTAAAATGACTACACTATTGTGGCTTATTTTTTATTGGATTTCAAATGAAAATTAATAATGAATTTTTTTGAAACTTAATTGCTATAAGAATCTTCAACTATCCGGAAATTCCGGATAGTTGAAAAAGAAACATTATCTATTTGTTGAATTTTTTAATCCTCTCTTTTAGTTAAAATTATTCAGTTATGAAAGTAAATTTAATTTTCCCAAACCAATTATTTGAAGATTTGTCTTTAATCAGTAATAAAAACAAAACATTTTTAGTTGAAGACGGCGAGTTTTTTACTGCGTTCAATTTTCATAAAAATAAATTAGTCTTGCACAGAGCCGCAATGAAATTTTATGAAAGCTATCTTTTAAAAAACGGCTTTGATGTTGAATATGTTGATTTTAAAAAAGATTGGCTTAAAATTTTAAAACAAAATAATATTGATGAAATTATAACCTATGAATTAAATAACTTGGAACTTGAAGAAAAAATTAAAAAAGCAAAATTCAAGGTTGCTTACTTAAAATCACCTATGTTTTTAAGTTCAAATGAAGAATTTAAAGATTTTTTTGCTTCAAAAACACATTTTTCTCAAACATCATTTTATATTTATATGCGCAAACAGCATAAAATATTGCTAGATAAAAATTTAAAACCCGAAGGGGGAAAATGGACTTTTGATAAAGAAAACAGACAAAAAATTCCACAAAATATCAAAATTCCTAAAATTCCTAAAATAGATGAAAATATTTACGTTAAAGAAGCAAAAAAATATGTTGGAACACATGAATTTTTTAATTATCCCTCAACTTTTGATGAAGTTGATTTTTGGGTTGAAGATTTTGTTCAAAACAGGCTTGAAAATTTCGGGGTTTATCAGGATGCAATTGTCGAAAATGACTCACATCTTTTTCACTCAAATATTTCTTTTGCTTTAAATACAGGTTTAATTACGCCTCAAACATTATTAGAAAAAATTATTTCCGCAAATGTTCCTATAAATTCAAAAGAAGGCTATATAAGACAAATTATCGGGTGGCGTGAATTTGTTAAAGGAATTTACGGCTTAATCGGACAAGAGCAGATGAAATCAAATTTTTGGGGCTTTGAAAACAAGTTAAGTTATAAATTTTACATGGGAGAAACAGGAATTTTGCCTGTTGATAATGTAATTAAAAAACTATTACAAACAGGTTATGCAAACCATATTGAAAGATTGATGGTTTTGGGTAATTTCTTTTTGCTTTGCGAGATTAATCCGCAGGAAGTTTATAAATGGTTTATGGAAATGTCAATTGATTCTTACCCCTGGGTAATGTGTGCAAATGTTTTTGGAATGAGCCAATTTTCAGACGGTGGTAGGATTGTCACAAAACCTTATGTCGCTTCATCAAACTATATTAAAAAAATGAGCAATTTTAAACCTGATGAATGGTGTGAAATTCTTGACGCTTTATTTTGGCATTTTGTTTATGAGCATAAAGAATTTTTTGCTGCAAATCCGAGATTAAGAGTGCTTGCTGCTAATTTAGAACGAAAAGATAAAGAAGAAATTAAAAAGCAGTTGGACTTGGCTGATAATTTTTTAAAAAATATGTAATTTAATTGAATTAAATCGATTTTTTGAGGTATTAATTCCCTGATACGGAAAATAAATTCCCTGTTATTTTTTTAGGGAATTTGGAACTCAATGGGTCTAAGAGCCTTTGTACTAGCGGGTTATTTTTCAGAGCAACACGCAAAAAACATCAAAAAATGCAAAATTTCCCTGTAAATTCCCTGTATTTTTATGAGACTTTTGCTGCCGAAACTACACTCTCCGATTTTTTAATTTTAGCCTTGTGGCTGAAATTAAAAAATTTGAAGATTGAAAATGTGAGGATGAGAACCACAAAGCGAAGCTTTGTCGGGTTCGAGCGGATTTTCGGTAGGG
>CAZBNS010000073.1:0-7910 GCA_964493475.1 uncultured Rhizobiaceae bacterium
AAAAACTTTAACTCTTTTAGCCACAAGTCCATTTAAAAATATTGTATTAGATGATTTTAACTATATAATGCAAGATTATTATATGAGTCATGCATTAGCACAGGGGTGGGATTGTCCAAAAAAAATAGGTTATTTTATGGGAGAAATTTTCAAAGCTATTGAGTTATTTAATGGCTACGATAAACATATATTTGTTTTAGCACATTCTGAAGCTGTATTACAAACAGATAATAGGACTTATTATAAGCTTAAAACTACGGGTAAAATGACCGATGAATATATTACTCCAGAAGGAAAATTTGATATTACCCTAATAGGTAAATCAAAGTATGATACAGCCAATAAAAAAGTAATAAAAGAATTTATTACAAATGAAGATGAGTTTGTATCTTCTGCAAAATCTCCTTATGGAATGTTCCCTGAACTTTATATACCAAATGACTTAGGACAGGTACTCTTGCATATTGAAGAGTACTATAAAAAATAATTAACTAACAAACTAACAAAAAACAAAAAAAATGTCAGAAACAAAAAAAATCACACGCAGTGAGTTTACCAGTTTGGTAAATCAGGGCTTAAAGAAAGCTCAAATTGCCGAATTTTTCGGTATTCCTAAAAGTAAAGTAGCAGAAATCCTTAAAACTTGGGGATTGAGAATTAAGGCTACAAGAAGTGCAGGCGTCTTATTAATAGATGATACTGTAGATACTAATGAAAGTATTCCAGAACCTACTATGCTAGAAGATACTTGTGTAGCAGAACCAGAAGAAGTTTCTTCCGAAGATTCCCCTATTATTACAAACGTAAGTTATCTTGACTAAAAATTATGTACGAACTAATAAATTCTAAAGATGCTGTACAAGGTGACTTTGGTCATTTTGGACTAAATGAAGGTTGTCTTACTAAATTTGAATATGAATTAAACACGGAAAAGAATTATGAAGCTTTAAATGTTGGTATAACTGTTGGTACAACAGAAATTACACAAAGATATTTTAAGCCAGCTAAACTTTATGGTAAAAACAATACAGAATTAACAGTAGGTACTGAAGAATATAAAACAGCTCTTGTAGCTGCCGAAAAAATAACTTCAAGTATTATTTGTCATTTTGCAGAAGCCTTTATGACCAAAGAAGCATTAGCACAGTTATTTCAAACTGGTTTAATTACTGATTTTAAATCTTTTGTAACACTGATTGAACAAGCAATTAAAAAAACTTCTAATTGGGAACAAAAACCTTTACAGATATTTTTGCAATATCAAGGAAAGCCTAATGATAATGGAAAAACTTATTTGGAGATTCCAAAAAATCTGAAACAAGGTCTTTTTATTGTTCCTAAACAAGAAGGTTCCTGGACAGAAGATAAAACTACTACTCATTTACGTTATGTAAATGAAAAAGGAGTAATTCATCCTATCAGCAGGGGAAAATGGTTTATGGAACATGCCAATGCAAATCCTGTAGAATTTAAAGCTACAGAAGAAGTTACATTACCTACTACTGATGTTGATTGGGGTCCGGTAGTTTAAATTTTTTTTAGTATTTTGGCTTTTTAATATAAACATAAATGTATAATTATCAACCCACTATTAATCAAGAATTTATATTAGAAAGATATTCTCAGTTTGATATTTTCAAAGCTTTATTGGGTGTAGAAATAGAAATAGGTAAAAGTTATTTATATTTTGCTCCATATAGAATAGACAGACAACCAGGTTGTTTTTTTAGCTATTTTAATGATATACTGTATTTTATAGATTTTGCAAATACAATAACTCATTTTAACTGTTTTCAATTATGGTCTTATATATATGATATAGAAATAACTTTAGTGCCAGAAGCTATTTACTACTCTATAAAAGCTAAAAATATTAAAATAAGCCAAAAAAATACAAAAGAAAAAAAAATTCTAACAAAACTTAAAGAACACAAACCTACTGTTATAACAGTCTTAGATAAACCCTTCAGTTTAGAAGATAAAATTTATTGGCAACAATATGGTATTACTTCTAAACAATTGAAAGAAGATAAAGTACTTTCTGTCTTAGCATTTAAGATAGAAAGTACTAAAATCTTTTGTCAAAGACCTTTTAAAATTTGTTATGCTTATACAGATTTTGATAATAATAAAAAGAAAATTTACCAGCCTTACGCTAATAAAACCAATAAGTGGTTTACCAATTGTGGTAAAAATGATATAGGGCAAATAAAGAATCTGCTTAATAACATACCAGACCAGGCAGTTATTATAACAAAATCATATAAAGATTGTAGAATTTTAAGAAACTATGGGTTTACTTCTATTTGGTTTCAAAATGAAGGTATGTTTCCAGATGACCAAAACTTATCTTTATTATTACAAAACATTCCAAAGAGTATCATATTCTTTGATAATGATTTACAGGGCATCACTTCAAGTGCAGCTTTAACTAAAAAAATTCAGGAATTAGGTTTTAATACAGAATCTATTTGTCTACCTGAAGCTTTACTTAAAAATAATATTACAGATATTTCAGACCTTTATGCTGCAAAAGGGCAAACTGAAGTACAAAATTTTTTAAACAATACAATTAAATGAAAAAAATATTAGTGTATTCACGAGTAGGTCAAGCTACCACTGAATTTGAAACATCTGCTACTACCTTTGGAGAATTACTTTCTGGTTTTTGGAAAACTATAGGTGTAGAAGATAACACAAACCTGAAAATTCTTGATGACAAATCAAGAAGCAGAGTAACTAACGATTTTATTATTCCTGATGAAGGTGCAACCTTCTTTGTAATGCAGGATAATACAAAAAATAATACCACTATTCAACAATTAGAAGAAGAGTTGGCAAAAGCCAGAAAATTAAAGAAATCTACAAAAGATATTAAGGCTAAAATTGCTGCAATGACTGAAGAGATGATGGATGATGATGAAGAACCGGTAGAAGAAACTCCTTCTATGTTTTCCAATGTTAAAATTAATGAGAATTGTGTGCCTGCTGAAGTGGCAACACTATTAAATAAAAATTAATATGGAAGAAGTAGGACAACAAACTCCTGCTCTTTATAATTTAGAATATTTAAAATCCCTTCAGGAAGCAAAGCTGTTAAAGATTAAAAATAAAGAAACTTGTGGATATATTTGTCTTAGTGATGAGGCATTTGAAGATTTTTTAGTTTTTTTACAGTCTTTAGAAAGATTTTTTCCTGAATGGGATTTTGATTATTTTTTATTGGCAAAAGCAGCTATAGGCATAGATGGTATTTATCTTTATAATAAAGAAATACAAGTTGTTCATCAGGAAACAAAAGAAATTTATCCTATTTACGATTGTTTTACAAAGTTTTATTTATATTTGAATAATTCAGGATTTGTTTATTTTTCAGGAACTGCTTATTTTCATAGAACTACTATAACTTTTGCAGAAGCTCAACATGGTTTTAATCATCCACATAATTCACGTTTTACAGATATTATGGATGGATTGGAGTTTACTAAATTTTGTTTTGGTACTTCTTATTTTGGTCAAGAGTTAATGAGAATTGAGAATAGAACTACAGTATTTAAAAACTATAATTCTTTATTTTTAGAATGGACAAATTGTTTATCTACAGAATGTGAAAAAGGAACTTATTTTAAGTCAGAAAACGTTATTTTACAAAAAACAAGTCAAATAGGTTATTTAGATAATTGGAATTCTGAGGCCATAGAAAAAATTATAGAACAAATAATTATACCTGCATTAGTAACAGGACAATTAGATTTTACTTTAAAAGGAACAGAGACTCAAATTATTATAGATATTAATAAAAAAGAGTTAATAACTTTTATTACTGAAAATTACCCTAATTATATAAAAATATTATTTTGTATTATTGATAATGGTAATTATTATACTTTAAATAGTCGTAATTATGAATATCAAAAATATGCAGAAGCCTTAGATTTTAATTCTAAAAACTATTCTTTTTTGTTTAGAGGTATTTCCTTTCCGGAACAAATTATAAATATTCCGGAAAATAATACTGTCAATCATGTAGAAAATCTAACAATTCATCCAAATACTTTAAAACTTATAAAAAACGTTATTCAAAATACTTTTAACTTATCTTTACTTTACTTAAATTATAAATGAAAAAAATAAAAATTACAATTCCTCCACAAGTAGGGGAACAAATAAAATATACTTGTAACAGATTTCCAAATTTGGAATGGTCAGGCGTAGTATTTTATACTCCCAAAAACAGTATGAAAAAATCAGAAATTTTTAACATTTTATTAGTTGACTTATTCCCAATGAATATTGGATATGAAGCTACTACAATGAGTGAGTTCAATGAAAAGATTATGGATTATCAAATTAAAAAAGGCTATCAGGCCTTACCTTATGCTATTATCCATTCTCATAATCAAATGTCTACTAATTTTAGCTCAACAGATATAAATGAATTAAAAGAAAATGCACATTGCCATAATCTGTATATTTCAATTATAGTAAATAATAGAGGAGAAATAACAGCTAAAGCAACACAACAATTATATATTAAACCTAATTCTTTTTATTACAAAGATGAATTAGGTGTAAATATACCGACTGATGCTACTATTCCTCTTATTAATTGTATTGCTGAATATGATTGTGAAATTGAAAATACTTTACCAGTCCCTGCATTTTTAAAGGACTTATCACAACTTTGTAATACTTTAACTGTAGCTGAAGAACTCTTAACTCGATATTCTTCTAAAAAGAATAAAAAATCTGGTCAACAAATAGAATTTCCAGGATTTAATCCTGCCCACCAAAAAAACTTTTTAGACTCATTAGACCCATATTATGAATTACAATAGCAGATTTAGTGGTGCTGAGTGGTTTGAACTGGCTTCAATGAGTAAGTGTTTTATAGGCGGTGTAGGTAGTACAGGGAGTTGGTTAGCTTTTAATTTAGCAAGAATAGTAGACCGTATTACTATTATAGATATGGATACTGTAGAAGCAGAAAATCTTGGTGGGCAATTTTATGGACAGGAAGACATAAATAAAACTAAAGTTAGTGCCTTACACTCACAATTGGAAAATTATGCTCCAGATTGTACTATAAGAGCTATAAATCAAAGATTTATTAAAGCAAATTCTAAAATATTATTACCATATACTTTTTCTTGTTTTGACAGTATGGCTTCCCGTAAAGATTTATTAGAAGCTTGGGAAACAGAATATGGCTACAATCAAGATACACTTTTTATGGATTGTAGATTAGGATTTGATTTTTATCAGATTTTTTGTGTTAAACCAAAGGATATTGAACAATACAAAGAAACACTTTTTGATGATGCATTAATTCCAGATTCTCCATGTACAGTTAAAAATAATACTTTTGTGTCTATGGCAGCAGCAGCTCACATGACTGCTTTTTTTGTAAACCATTTAGCTAATGTACAAGCAGGTAAACAAGTTTGTATGGTTCCATTTTTTAAAGAAGTTAATTTAGCTTATAATTTAGAGAACAATGGGTATAGTAGGTAATTTTTTAGAATTTAATCGTATTAGCAATACTGATATTATTAGCAGAAGAGATATTTCTAAAAGACTATTTAAGGGTGGGACTTGTTATTTAGGTTGTAATCCTATGAATATTTGGAAATTTGGCCCAGGAGATTTAATTCCTATTTTTGCTTATGATATTCCTATTGTAAGACAGGGAGACTATTTTTATATCTCTTTTCCTTATGCAAAATATCCGAACTATACTTCTTTAAATCTAGGGACACAAGAAAGTTTATTATTAAGATCAGATGCTAGGCGTTTTGCTATAAAGGACAGTTATTATAAAGGAATAAATAATTTCTTATATACAGAACAAACGATACCATATACTAATAAGAAGACAATTATTATTTATTTTGGACTGTTTGTTTCTTATAAAGCCTTTACTACTAAAGCCTCAAGTGAATTAGACTATGAGGATTTTACTATTGTTTTAGATAGTTCTATAACGAATATTGCAGTTTCTTCTTTAAATTCCTTTAAGACTACAATTTTTAAATTAATGAGGACTAAAAATGTAAATTTAATATATACTGATAATGTTCATCAATTAGTATTTCCGGACTCAAGAAGACTTACAAAAATATTCCCTGATGATATTACAGAATGTACTCTTGAAGAATATGATGCATATTTGGACAGAATGAAGGTAGCTATAAAAGAAAATTTTATACAACCAGAATATTTGCCACTAATAGAACCAAGTATAATAAATAGTACTGAAAATGTAGAAGAGGAAACTAGAGAAGATGCAGAATTAGTAGCAGCTGACACTGAAGATTTTTTTGAACTTGAATCAGATAGTTCTTTAGAATCTACAGGTGACGATGAAGATATAACATCTCAATCTGAAATATTTGCAGAAATAGGAAATACTTTACCTGATGGAGAAACTCTAATTACTGAAAATATGGTAGAAGCTATTATAGACCAAAATCCAGAAGTATATGAAAATCCAGAAGCACAAATTTAATCTAAAAATATGCCATCAATAGGAACAAATAACAAAAGAAAAGGCTCAAATGCAGAAAGATTCTATGCTAAGATTTTTAGAGACTTGGGATTTGACAAATGTATTACTTCCAGACAAGGTTCAAGACTACATGATAATGCGGGTATTGACCTCATGTTTTTACCTTATAATATCCAAATTAAGTGCGGTAAACAAAAAGGTATTAACTATTCTAAGGAATTACAATATATCAGAGATAGAATAAAGGAATTATTTCCTGAAGGTTCTCCTGAATTTGTAAAACCTAATATATTAATTCACAAAAAACCTAAAATTGAAGGTAAAAGAGATAGAGGGGAATTTGATGAATTAGTAATTTTAAGTATGAACGATTTTATAACTTATTTTATTAAAAAATGAAACAACACATTAAAAATTATTTTGAAAATCCGGCACTGGATCAAACTAAACTTAAACTTTTATTGGGTAATGACCCAAAACAATTTTTAAATCCTCCTGTTTTTGATAGTAATGCTATTAAAAGAGGCAGTTTAGTAGATTGTCTTATTACAGACCCTTCAGAATTTGAAGTGGACTATTATGTAACTGAAATAGAAACTTTACCTACTGATGCTATTAAAAATATCATAGTAGAATACTATAGTGTAATTCATGAATTTCCTTCATTGGAAAATGATGATACGCTACTAAAAGCTATTACAGATGCTAATTACCAAAATACTTATTTACCTGCAACTAAATTAAAAAAAGTACATGAGGCAGGAGATATGTATTTAGAAGATTTGAAAAAATGTAATGGCAGAGTTATTATCACTAAGGAAGAGTATGAGACAGCCAAAGCTATGGTTAGTAACCTGCAAAACACTTTTCCTGAAATTTTAATGAATACAAATCCTGATATTGAGGTAAAATATCAAGTTCCTCTTTATGGACAAATTAGAGAAGTGGATTGTAAAGGTCTTATTGATATTTTAGTAATTAATCACAGTGAAAAGACTGTTAAAATTATTGATTTAAAAACTTTTTATGGGCATCCATTGGATTTTAGTACAGCAGTACATTCTCACAGATATGATATTCAATTAGCTTTTTATCAATATTTATATGACCACTTATTCCCCTCAGATTATAAAATTGAATGTTATTATTTAGTAAGCAGTCCTGCTTATCCTGAAATCCCTGTATCATTTAAACTATCTTCTGAATTATTAAAAATAGGTATGGTTGGCAGAGATGCCTTTCAATTACAAGTTCCCAATAAACCAGAACTATTTATACAAAAAAATGAAGTAGAAGGTTTTTTAAATTTATTGGATAAATATAAATTTTATTTAGAATATGGCTTTAACAAAGACCAAAGAATTGTATTAAACAATTCAAGATTTAGTATGAATTGGTCTGG
>CAZBNS010000074.1:0-1076 GCA_964493475.1 uncultured Rhizobiaceae bacterium
CCTGTGTTGCCGGGAATCGACGCTCCAGTTGCCGTCACCGAAAAGCCTGTTGTCGAGACTCAAAAGCCGTTGCCTTCAACAAGTGAGACGCAAACCATTCCGCGAGGCACCAAGGCCGTCGCAACTCTCCCTAACGGCGCAATCGTATCAGGCCAGGTCAAGGGCACTTCCAAGGACGGCAAGGTCGAGTTCCGCGCATTCAAGGTGCGCAAGTTCGGGAGCAAGACTTTCACCCCATACCCGGTCAACTCTGATGGCACACCGGGATTCAAGGACTCTTTTGTCGATGCCGATAAGGTGCGCCCGATTGACGCCTCCGCTGACGTGACCAAGCTGTCACCGGAGGAACAGCGCAAGCTCAAGATGGCTGAACGGATTGACGCGGCCAATGCGGATATCGAGTTGCGAAAGGGCAATGAGGTTGCTCCTTCTGACGTTGTGGACAGGTTCAACTCTGCCAAGGAGCGCAAGGAGCGGAGAAAGACGGACAACGGGGATGTGAAGTTCCGCAGGTCCATTGAACAAATAGAGACGCCTGAGTTTAAGGCGTGGTTCGGCGACAGCAAGGTCGTGGACGCGGACGGAAAGCCGCTGGTGGTGTATCATGGGACGGCATCTACTGATATTACAGAGTTTCATCCGCAAGGAGAAGGCGCGGATAAGGCTCTTGAAATATTTCGCAAGGCAAAAGAAAACAACGAGAAGTTTGGTTACATGAACTTCCGCAGTGGATCTTTCTTCAGTCCAGACCCTAACTATGCCGGAAGTTACACAGCAGAAGGAACTGGAACAATCTATCCTGTTTACATCAAAGCAGAAAATCCGATCTATTTTGACATGGTAACTGGAAAAGTTACAGGCACAAACCCGGACAAAACCCCCGACGCTCTTATTCTTCGTGAGGGTGATAGTATAAACGAGATCGCGGTTATAGACCCGCTTCAAGTCAAATCCGCGATCGCCAACGTCGGCACCTTCGACCCCGCGAACCCCGACATCCGCTTTAGGCGATCAACGGTTACGCCAGAGCAGGACGCGGCTTACATGAAGGCGGTCGAATCCGGCGACATGGAGGC
>CAZBNS010000074.1:1176-7858 GCA_964493475.1 uncultured Rhizobiaceae bacterium
TTCCGCCGCTCAGACGCCTCCGTTGACAAGCTCATGGAAGAGGTCAACCGTCAGGACGTGGCAGACAACTTCCGCGCCTTGCCGTCAACAGACCCCAAAGCCCGCGAGATTCAGGCCGACGTGCAGGTGTCCTACGCCTACAACCTCACGCGCAAGACCGTCCAGAGGATGCAGGACGAGGCCAGAGGCGTCTACGAGAATAACAAGACTCAGGCGCATCTGGACTTGCTTGCCGGAAAGACGGACTCAGGCGATGTGAACACCGACGCCCGCAGAATGGCGCAGGACAAAATGGCGGTGGATGACCTGACGATGGATGCCGTTGCGAACCCGGACGATGACAACAAGACCGCCACCGCGATGCTCGGCATCTGGCGCTGGTATGAGCGAGGCACCGACGTTGCCCGCGCCTTGCGCCTACGCTTCGACCCGGTGAACACGCCGGAAGGACGCCGCGCTTGGATCTTGCGGACTATGCTCGCCCCCACAAGGAAAGAGGCGGCAATCATCCAGCGGGCCAAAACGACGGCTGATGCCATTGAAGCGCTGAAAATCAGGGCCAAGAACGCACGGAAGGTCATGGTGTCCTTGAAGGCAAAGAACATCGACATTTCCAAGCTGACCGCCGCAGAACTGATGGATGATGCGTTTGTCGCCAAGATCATGCAGGAGATTTCGACGGCCCGCTCCGGTTGGGGCGACGTGGTGCATGAGTGGTGGCGCAACGCCATTCTTTCGGCTCCCACGACTCAGATCGTGAACATGGTGGGCAACGCCGGACACGCGGCTTTGGAGGCTTTCATGCAGCGCCCGGTCGAGGCTCTAATCAACACGGTTGCGAAGAACGACAGGGCGGCGTCAATGCGCTCGGTCGGCGCGATGTACCGGGCCATAATCCCTTCTCTCAATTCTGCGAACAAGGCTTTCCTTCAATCATGGAAGATCGAGAAGCCTGTGTCTGGCGACTCGGCCAAGGTCGAGGAGTCGAACGCCGCCATACCCACCAAGTTCGGCGGGAAGATCATCCGCACGCCTCAGCGCATTATGATGGCCGTTGATGAGTGGTTCAAGACTGTCTTCATGGCGATGCTTACGGCTGACTACGCCACACGCGAGTTTGACAGGCTGGTCAAGGAAGGCAAGCAGAAGGAGTCAAACCGAGAGGATTACGTTCTGGCGCAGGTGGACAAGGATTCCGCATCCTACGCTAAGGCATGGGAAGAGACACTGAGGTGGTCGTTCCAGCAGAAGCCGGGGCACATGGCGGGCGCGATCATGAACTGGCGCAATGACCCGACTTTCGGTTTCTTGCTGAAGTTCATCTTCCCGTTCGTGAAGACCCCGGCCAACATCATTTCGACAGGCATCCGCAAGACGCCGCTGAACGCCCCATTCTACATCTACAAAGCGGCGACCGGAAAGTACTCCAAGGAAGACGCTTTCAGGCTCGGCGCGGAACAGGCTGTAGGCATGGTCTTCATGTCCGTTCTGTACGGCATGATGGAGGGTGACGATGACGATCCGCTGAACCGTCCGCGAATCACCGGATCAAAGAAGACAACCTACATTTCACCGGCTGGCGAGAAAGAGGCTGAGGCGCAGGACTATCCTCCCATGTCCGTCAGGGTGGGCAACAAGTGGGTGAGCTACGCCCGCCTTGAGCCGTTCGCAACGATGACGGCGACTATGGTTGACGCTCTGACGGCATGGAAGCAGGCGAAGGACGGCAAGACGGCTGACATTCCGGCTACCCTGTTCGCCTCCATACGCGGCAACTTCTCCGACAAGACCTTCTTGCAGGGTGTCGGGAACATGGTCAACATGATCGAGGGCGACGAGTTCGCCATATCCAAGGCCGCGACAAGCACGCTGGCAGGGTTCAACCCGAACATCATACGTTCCACGGTCAGGGCGTTCGATCCATACGTGCGCGACACGAAGGCGAACAAGGGGTTCGTCAAGAAGCTGTCCTATCAGATCATGCCGTCAGAGGGCAACGCGCCTTTCCCCAAGATCGACAAGGCCGGTCAGCCGGTCAAGAAAGAGGGCGGCGGCGTCTACAACTCGCTGGTGCCGTTCCGCGTTCAGTCAGCCGACAAGACCACGAAGATTGACGCTATGGTCAAGCGGTACAACGAGAGCGTCCCCAAGGATGACCGCTGGTGGCCTTCGACCCCTTCACCGATAACCGTCAGGCTCGGCAAGGAGAAGATCGAGCTTACGCCGGAAGAGTTCGAGACGTACAAGCGTTATGCCGGGGATATCGCCCAACGCAGGCTGAAGTCGGTCAGCTTCAACTTTGACGCCCCTACCGAGAGCGACATGGAACGCCTTAAAAAAGTCTACGAGAAAGCCAGAGACATCGCCAAGGACAAAATCAGGCCGTCAGTCATACGCCGTTTCACAAAGTCTGCGCGTGACTAGGTAAACGGCAATAGACTCGGTGTGACAAAATGCACGTCTGATTCTGTCTGAAACGCGCAAAGTAGTAAAAAAAGAATCGGCGTAAGTTTCTCTATTTGAGTTACTTACGCCGATTCAAGATGGTGGTAGGGCTTGGATTCGAATCAGGTAACTGCGCAAACTTGTAGTTATCCAGTAAACCAAGCATAGAATATAAGTTGTTGCTGTGGTTGATATTGAGTTCCTTTCAGGTCCGTTCTATTGCATATCCATGTTTACCCCAATAGCCGTTACTCTGCGCAATAATAGACGCAATGTTTCCGGTTGTTGTTCTGCGATTGTCTGCGAAAATGACTGTGAATTGACAGAATATAAAGTTTCCTGTTGACAAAGTAATGCCTTTTTGTCTATACTGTGTGCCGTTCAAGAGATGATGTACTCAACGGACAACAAGGAGACCAGCCATGTTACTTTCAAAACCAGTCGTATCACCGGCTCACCGCAAGAACCCTGACGGGACGCAGCGCGAAAACTGGCTCATCTACTGCGGGACGGACGGCGGACAGTCGATCAAGTATTACCGTTCGTCAAAGTCTGAGGCCGACAAGCTGGCAAAGCAGATGGCCGAAAAGGTCAAGCGGGTGGGGCAAGCCGCTACAGCACTCACGACGGCACAGACATACGACGCTGCAGAAGCCTTCCAGATGCTCCTAGGCGCTGAGGCTGGTATTAGCCTTACCGAGTGCGCCCGCCAGTGGATAGAACGCAACACGGACGCTCTGGAGTGCCGTACTGCGCGTGTCAGCGAGTGTCTTGCTGATTACCTTCGCAGGTTTGACCAATCCAAGGAACATTTCTACAGCGTCAAGACGGCCCTTACCAAGTTCGTTACACCGTTCGGTGACTTGCGCCGGATGTCTGAGCTGGATAGGTCTGCGGCAGAGTCGTTCCTAAGCCTATACGACAACCCCAAGAGTTTCAACCTGAACAGGGGGTATGTTCTGGCGTTCCTGAACTGGGCAAGGAAGAACGGGAAGTACACGCAGACGCAGTACAACGCCTGCCTGTGCATCGAGCGCAAGAGGGAGCCTTACAGACAGCCGTGCTTCTTCCACGCGGACACGGTTGAGAAGATCATGCGCTGGTGCGAGAGCCAGCCTGACGCCGATATGCTTGTGCCAAAGTTCGCGGTCGGGTTCTTCGCAGGCGTTCGGTCTGATGAGATATCGCGCATGGACTGGAAGGACGTTCACTTTGCCGAGAAAGAGATACGGATCGAGACCCCGAAAGGTGTCACAGGGACGCCCCCGCGAATTGTCGGAATGTCTGACAACCTTGCGGCTTGGCTGAAACCGTACTCGAAAGATGCCGGGAAACTGTGCTACAGTCAATCCGCGATCACTGCCAGAAAGAAGCTTATCAAGGAAAAGACCGGGATTGACTTCGATTCAAAGGGGATGCGCAACGTAGCACGGCACACGTTCGCCACGATGCACGCCGCTTTCTACAGGAACTTCGAGCTTACCGCTTCCGAGATGGGGCATGGGGCAAGCACGTCGATGCTGATGAAGCATTACAAGTCGATCACGAGCAAGTCTGATGCGACAGCGTTCTGGAGCATCATGCCTGCCACCACCACGGACAAGGAGACCACCAATGAAAAAGAAAGACCAGCCGAAAAGAATGACGGCTAAAAAGCCGCGCCGTAAGTCAAAGGCAAGCGACTTCGGTAACGAGATCGTACAGAAGACGGTTTTGTGGTCACAGACGATAAGCGCAAGAACGGCGATGATGATTGACGCGGCTCTAAAGAAAGATGAGCACGTAATCCAATATGGACTCGTTGACAAAGCCCTGCTTGAGAAGGTGCTTTGCCTTGAGATAAAACGCTGGAAGGTTGTGGTTCAACTGACAAACAAGATCGTGTCGCAGTTGGAAGAGAAAGAACTCGCGATAGTCTGCCACGGCCACAATGCGGAAGATCCCGGCCCTGTCAAATACCAGTTCAGGAAGCTGTGCGCGAAACACATCATCGACACCAGCTATCTAGGCGTTGCCAACTCGAAGCAGAAGAAGGCGGCTTATTATGCCGCAAAGAAGTTCAAGCAGACGGGCAAGAAGAATCAGGCGTACCTAGTCAATGAACTGGCGTCCAAGCTCGCAGGGGAGTACATGCTGAGAGCCGGGACTGACCAGCTTGCCAGAGGTCTGCTTGCCGAGATCATCGGAGAGGTCAAGGCCATCATCGAGGCGAGGGTGAGTTAGGTCACGGAATCTGCTGTTGAGCCTGCTGCTGGCAGGGATTCGCAAGCCCAGCCATGACGGACAACTGCGAATAGTAATCCTGTTCCTCCAGCAACACGCCGTATAAGTAGAACAGGTCAACCTTCGTGCCTGACGGTGCGAAGCGCGACTTCTTCAACTCCACCTGATACTTCGGATTCGTCATAGGGTCGAAGTCATCGGCCTTGCTCATCCGCGCCCACAGCGAGGCGTCGTATTCGGTCTGACCTGAGTACCTGAGTGCCCCGTCGTTGCTTTCCGTGGACACCAGCACAATCGGAACGCCAGTCACCTTTGAGCATCTGCGCATCTCCTGAGTGCAGAGAGACACCTTTTGCTCGGGCGACTTCATTTCCTCCTTCGTCTCCGGTATCACGTCCTGAAGGTAGTCGAGTATCTGTAGCTTCGATCCCCTCGCAATCGAGGCCGAGTACCAAGAAGAAAGCTGTGAGCGCGTGCACATGTCGCCGTCGATGTCCAGAGGCCAAGCGGCAACGTCAGCCTCGGCCTGCCGCAAGAACTGTAGCTTTGACACAGGGAAGCCGGGGAGATTCAGCTTGTGTACGCTGATCTTCGCCCTTGCCGCCACCATAGCCCCCACGTACTGCTCTTCGGTCTGCTCTGTTGTCTTGACGGTGACTCGCGTACCCATCGAGGCCACAGACTCGGCTATCATGCGGCACAGGGTTGATTTGCATGAGCCGGGACGCCCGCTTATCACCCAGTAGCTACCCTGTAGGATGCCAGCAGTCGCCTCGTCGAGCCACTTTAGGCCGGTCTGGATGCCCATTGGAGCTATACCGTTCGCGTTGTCTTCCCATGCCTGCACCGCGCTTCTGGCGATGTCCTGAACCTTCCTGCGCTGCTTGACGGATACGGTGTGCATCTTCGCAAACCGCATCTCGCTTTCAGCACGGATCATGTCTCCTGACTTGTCTCCCTTGTAAGCATCGTCCTTTATACGCTCTGCCTCTTCGATGGCCTTGCGCTTCAGTTGCTTGTCTGAGAGAATCTGTAGGTAGTACTCACAGTGGGCGGAAGTAGGCGTCTCGTCAATGAGCGACTGGACGTAAGAGATTCCGCCTATCTGTTCTAACTTGTTCTGACTTCTCAGGCGTTCACTCAGACTAAGGGGGTCGATGGGATAACCCTTGGTGCTCATGTCCTTCATGCAGGAGAACAGGAGCCTGTTGGCCGGTGTGAAGAACGTCTCTTCCGTGACACCTGACTTGATGGCAAGCTCGTATGGTGTGCCTCCCATGTCGAGCAGGATGGAGCCGAGTACGCCGCGTTCGGCCTCTTCGCTGTGGGGAGGTATCTGTGTGTTTTCAAACTTGTCGCGTTTCAATTCATAACCTCCGTCAACGCTTTGCACGCAGGGCAGTCTGGATCTCTGCTCGACATCCCGGTGTCTGAGTCAGGGCACAGTCCATTCCAATCGTGCTCCATTTCAAACGCCGCTTTGAACTTTGCCTTGAGTCCGTTAAGCTCTGCCTTCAGTGCCTTGATCGTCTCAAGTCCTTTGCGCAAGTCGTCGTCTCCTGTCTCGTCGGCAAGGCCAAGCTCGGCGCTGATCTCCTTGCGCAGACCGTAACGCTGTTCAAGCTGTGACTCTGCTCTCCATGCGCGTTCGCGGTACTTCATGCGCTCTTTGTCTGCTGATGCAAGTTCGCGCTCAATAGTTTCAACATCTTCCGCATGACAATAATCGTGTCCTTCGTTTTTAACGTGCCACGGTTTCCTGATAGCATCCGTCCTAGGTGTATCGCTCATCACAGCCTCACTCTCTTCTCAAGATCATCCCAAACTTGATTCGTCTCTCTGACCAACGGCATAGGCGTATTGCGTATGACATTCAGCTTTCTCAATGCCGTCTTCATGTGCCGGTGCTCGCGCACAATCTCGCGCACATGATCAGACAACGCTATCCAACCTGCGCGTTTCAGGTGTTTAAGCTGGTAGTGGATTGTGTGGTTCATAAGTCTGCCTCCAGCCG
>CAZBNS010000075.1:0-7837 GCA_964493475.1 uncultured Rhizobiaceae bacterium
TAATGCTGACCAAGTACATTGAGAAATACAAGCTCCATTGCTTGTTCCAACAACAGACCAATCATTAGTTCCATTACATTGCAATATTGTTGAACCACTTGTTGAATAACCAGTCTCACAAGCGTCAAATTTAATATAGTCTCCATAATTTAATGCTGTAGGAGCTGAAGACGCATAAGTTGTGTTGGTTGATAAGCAAGAACTATTAGAACATAACGCCCAAGTAGATATATTTGATATATTGGCTTTTGAAGTTGCACTTGATATTGAGCATGTTTTTATTTGGCATAATCCATTATTAGAAGAAGGAGTAAAATCCCATTCTCCATTGGAATTACAAATAGCTGATATAGTAGCACCCGAATTTGACTTTTCATAGCCAGTTGAACAATTACCGGTTAAAGTTATTCCATAATTACTTTTACCAGTTGGTGAAATGCCTAAACTTGAATAATTATATTCTGAATTAGATAATGGATTTAAAGTATTTAGCTCACTATTGTTGCATTGCTTTATCATACATTCTACAACTATATCTCCCCATGTTCCATCTCTATTGCACAATCTAATTGGATATGACCCACTGTCTGCTTCATAACCAACATCACATACTCCACTGGCTTGTATTGAGCTGCTGCTTCCTGGAATAGCTTCATTCCATTGCACATTATTTGCGGCATCATGTAAAGCGGGACAAGTAATAGGAATACAATGATTGCTCACTTCCTGCCATTGTCCTTTATTATTACAACTCCTTAAAGGGTTTGATCCGGCAGAAGCTTGTTTATAATCTTGCACACAAGATCCTTGAACATTGCTTGTATTTTTATTAGTTTCCGGCCAAATTGCATAACCATTGGCATATATTCTGCCAGCTATTTCTTGTATAGCGTGGCATTTAGCAGAAATGCACAACACGCTAGGAGAACCCCACGTTCCGCTTTTTGAGCAATCTCTTTTGGGAACACCACTTTCCACATCAACTTCATAACCATCTAAACATGTTCCAATAACATCTTCAACACCAGCAAGAGTTTTTGGCCAGCTAGTTCCATTTCCATCGCTCGCAATGAAATCACACCATTTTGCACTTTCTTCATCTTGGCAATAAGAATAAGAAGCTTTTTCTGACGGAGTTAAGGTGCTGCAATTAATACATTCAGAAGAAGATGCATTCGGATTATTATAACAATAACTAGCACATTCTGGAGTATTTTTATTTGAACCAGTGCAATTTAATCTATTAAGCCCAGTACTAAGACCTTGTCTTAAATCAGCAGGCAATACATTTACAAATACACCGCAGTCTTTTGCTTTTTTATCTATTGTAAAACATTTTAATTGTCCTTTATGTTTTACATCATTTATAGACGTTAGGCCAGAACAGCCTGGTTTGGATGGTATGGGAGTGTAGCAGGAGGGAGAGGAAGAAGATGAAGCAAAAGATGAGAGAGATAGAGTAAATAGAAAATAAAAGAAAAGTAATGAAAATGAAATTAATAGTTTTTTGGATGTATTTAGCATGTTTATTTATTTATTTTTAATTTTATCAAAGATATTATTCTCTTTGATGATGTTAGATAGTAAAATGTAAAATACAATATAAATAATGGTTTTAAAATAAATAATTATACCTTTGAAGACTTTTTAATCTTGATACAATTGTTGCCCGTTGGTTTTAAGCAGTATAGATACGGTTTTTTAATACAATGAAAATTTTAATTTAAAATTGCCTCATTTAAACACTCTCCGTATCCAAACATTTCAAGAAGTATTTTAATTGGCTGACTATTTAAAAGCTCTTTATTTTTAATAATATTTTTTGCCAGTTTTGAAGCTTCTAAAAGCAGGTTATAATTTTCCATTAAGTCTGCAATTAAATATTCTTGAAAACCGCTTTGCCTTAAGCCAAGAGTTTCCCCGCTTCCTCGCATTTTTAAATCTTCTTCTGCAATAAAAAAGCCGTCTGATGTAGATTTTAGAATATCCATTCGTCTTTTGAGATTTTGTGTCGGCTTTTCATAAAATAAAATGCAGTAAGATTGCTTTTCCCCTCGTCCAACTCTGCCTCTTAATTGATGCATTTGGGATAGTCCAAATCTTTCTGGATTTTCAATTACGATAATTGTTGCGTCCGAAACATCAATTCCAACTTCAATAACAGTTGTTGAAATTAATATTTTTATGTCTCCGTCTTGTTTTTCAAAATTTTCCATTATTCTGTCTTTTTCGTCTTCGCTTAATTTTCCGTGAATAAAACCAAGTTCTTTTTCATTAAAAATTTTTTTAAATTCTTCATATCTTTTATATAATGGTGTTGCCGGCAGTTCTTCACTTTCTTCTATTAACGGACAGATCCAATACGCCTTTTCACCACTGCCAATTTTATCTTTAATTCTGCAAATTAAATCGTTGAAATTTTCTTTTTGGACTGAGCTTGTAATTATTTCTTTTCTATTTTTAGGCTTTTCTTTTATTGTTGAAACTTCCATATCCCCATAGATAGTCAATGCTAATGTTCTAGGAATTGGCGTTGCCGTCATTATAAGAACATCTGTATTTTTGCCTTTTTCAATTATATTTAATCTTTGTGCCACGCCAAATCTATGCTGTTCGTCAATAATAACATAACCCAAGTCGTTAAATTCTACATTATCTTGAAATGCTGCATGTGTTCCAATTAAAATATCAATTTCTCCATCTTTTAAATCTTGCAAAACTTTTTCTCTTTTTTTGCCTTTAATTTTGCCAGTTAAAAGAGCGACTTTTAAACCCTCAACTTCGCACATTTTTTTCATCCATTCATAATGTTGAGTTGCCAATACAGATGTTGGAACCATTAAAACCACCTGTTTTTTATTTTCTATAAACGGCAGCATAGTTAAAAAGGCAACAACTGTTTTTCCGCTGCCTACATCGCCCTGTAAAAGCCTCAGCATTCTTTTGTTTGAATAAATGTCGTTTTCAATTTCATTAATTACTTGTTTTTGATCAACAGTTAATTCAAATGGCAATTTTGTTAAAAAGTATTCTTTTAACTTTTGTGATTTATTTTCCAGCTGGGTTTTATCTGTCTTAACCCTTAGTTTTTCTCGTATTAAAGCCAAAGCTATTTGATTTGCCAGCAATTCGTCAAAAGACAGTCTTTCAATAAAAATATTTTTTCCATTTAACTCTTCATTTTTTGTAATGCTATGAAGCCCTGCGATACTTTCTCTCCAACTTTTCCATTGGCGTTCAAATAAAAAATTTTTATCCAGCCATTCCGGTAAATTTGGCAGATTTTTTAGAACATTTTGAATATTTTGCCTTAAAACTCTATTTGAAAGCCCATAGGTTAGAGGATAAACTTGCTCAAACTTCGGAATATTGAAATTATTCACATAATCAGGGTGGCTCATTTGCAGTTCATTATTAAATCTTTCAACTTTTCCGCTTATAACAATAGTTTTGCCCACTTCAAAATTTTTAATCAAAAATTCCGGAATTCTTCCAAAATAAACTACAGTAATAAAGCCAGTTTCATTGCTGCATATAATCTTAAATGGCTGATTATATTTAAATGGTTTTTCAATTTTATCAACTTCAACTTTAACCGTAATATATTCCCCAGTTTGAATTGTTATCAAATTCGGATTTTCAATTCTATATTGTATTTTCTCAGGCTTATGATAAATTAAATCTATTATTTTTGGCTCTTTTTGATCAAAAATGCGATTAGAAATTAGCAATTTTTTATAAATTGCCACAGTCTTATCACCAAATCCTTTTATTACACTTAATGGAGATAATAAATATTCTAATTCCTTAATCACAATCAACCAATCTTACACTAAAAAACACAATATCATTCAAAAGTAAAAAATCAATATTGCAAAATACAAAAATTTACCTAGAATATTTTCATTAATAAAACATTTTCAACATGCTAGAAAAACTAAAAATTTTTTTCGAGAAAAAAAAGTTATTATTTGCAGGAATAATAATCATAATATCCTTTTTTGCGATTGATATTTGCACAAAAAGATTAGCCTTTTCAAAAGTTGAATTTATAGTTGAAAAAACAGCTGGAATTCACACTCATATTTATATTAATGACTATTTCAATATAGTAAAAGTAATTAATACCGGAGTTAGTTTTGGAATGTTTAGAAACATAAAAAACGCTCAAATTATATTATCAGCAATTACCTTAACTATTATAATTTTTGTAGCTTATCTTTTATACAAATCAAAAACAAAATACAAAACTATTACTTATTCATTGATAATTGCCGGTGGATTGGGAAATATTTATGATAGAATTTTATACGGCGGCGTATTTGATTTTTTAGATTTTCATATTGGAAAATATCACTGGCCGGCATTTAATGTGGCGGATTCAATTATATGCATTGGAGTTTTTCTTTTAATTTTTGAAGATTTATTTTTGAAATTTATTAAAAAATAAACCAATCATCCTAATTAAACAATTCCAAACCAAACAAACCAAAACAACAATCTCACAAACTCAAATTATAATTCATACAAAAGCCCATCATTTTCTAATGGGCTTTTATTTAAAACATTTTCAACTAAAACATCTTTTTCTTTCTTTTTGTTCTAGCTTTACTTTCTTGCTTTTTTCTTTTTCTCATTTCACAAGGCTTTTCATATTCTTTTCTTCTTCTTGCTTCTCTAACTATTCCCTCTTTTTGCGTCTTTTTTCTGAATAGTCTAATAGCAAACTCCAGCTTGTTTTTATCAGGAACAACAACTGCTACCACTCTAAATTACCACCTTTACGAGATTTTATTAATAAACATAATGTTTGAATATTAAACTAAGCATTTTGTCAAGTCAAGTAAATATTGACTTTTTTACAAATATAAAATATAATATATACTGGTAAGAATTAATTTTAATTAGGAAAATATTATGACAGATGCAACATCATTTAGTAAAGCTTTTAAACAGAAAGACTTTTTTTATTTTTTTAAACCGACAAAAGACCATCTTTTTATAAAAATACCAGGAGACTTAAACGAAACTGAAAAAGGATCGGTTGTAGTTGTTAATGCGGGTAATTCTAGTTGGAAGCTTGGCGGTAGTGGATTAAATGGAGCTTGCAATACATTATATGGTGGAAAAACATGGGAAGAAAGAGATATCAAATTTAGTTTAAGAGCCAAGAAAGATACAATTGGTTGTGATTTAATAGATGATAGACATGGTTTTACTCATGTATATCAAGTAGGACCAGATTTTCGTGAAGATGATAGCCCAGAAGCATCAAAAACAAGACTTCATGAGTTATTATTTTCCAATTATGCAACATGTTTAACTTTAACAAAAGCAGGAATGCAAGGAAAAACTGTAATTCTTTCTGGAGCGTCTACTAATATATTTGGCGGACCTTTAGCCAAAATAGGCAGAACTGATTTTAAGGAACGAAGAACTAATTCTAGCGAGCAGTCTATTCCCAATATTGTAGATTACATTAATGCTTTGTGTTTTATGCAATTTTCTAATCAGCTAAAGACAAATGGATTAAAAATTTATATGAATGCAGATTTGAGTCTTGCTATGAAAGATATCCAAGAACATCAAGGGGAAGTTTTAGAATGGGTAGCAAAAAATATACCAGTTGGATTATTGAAAAATTTAGGTATTGAAAAACAAGGCGAAACATATAAATTAGCTAATCCAATAGAAAATAGGCATAAAACTTTTAAGGATGAATTGTTAAAACAAGATAAGGATTATAAGGAAGAAATTGAGATAGCTACAGTTGTCGATGAAATTAGACAATTTAATGAAGGAGTTCCTTTTTCAAGCTTAACTAATATGGAAGTTAAATTTTGGAGAGAAAAATTTGAACAGCTTAAAAAAATCGAAACAGCCCTTTCAAAAAGGAAATTTTCCGAATTTTTACGAGAAGCGTTTGAAGAGGTAAAAAAAACTCACAGATCGGATAATGATGGAAATCGGGAAAATATTAATGGTTTAAGACATTATTTATCAACAACACATCCGGGCATTAGCGAAGCACATATTTTTAATCCGTTATTTGATGAGGACAAGGCTTATAAAGAATTAAGATTTGAAGATTTCAATAAATATGTGCAATTCTTAAAAGATGGCGGCGAAGGAGAAGCATATAGAACACAAGAAGATTTAGCTGTTATGAAAGAATTGTTTGAGAGAGGTTTTGATAGAAGCAAAAAAGAAGAATTTACAACTCGAGAGGGACAAAAACTAATCATCCTAACAAATGAAAAAGGAGAAACATTTGTAATTGGTGATGTCGGAAAGAAAAGTGAGACAGAAAACACTCTACAAAAATATATAGGATATTTAAAAGAAAAATATAAAAAAACCGATACAACAATAAAAGTTCTTATTCCACAAACTACTGGTGCTCATTGGACTTTACTTAGTGCGACCGTGAAATTACCTGATGGAACGGATATTGTTGAAACTACTTATGATTCAATGAAAGAAAATGATCCTTTAGGCTTAGGAAAAAGACAAAGCGATGGATGGTCATGTGGAATTCACACGATGGAAGCTGTGTCCATGGTAATTAGTGGGAATATAAAGGAAAAAAGAGAAATACAAACAACACCAAAAACACAACCAGAAGATTCACAAACACAACCAGAAGTTCCGCAACCAAAAAAACAAAAACCTTCACAACCAGAAGATTCACAACCAAAAACACAACCACTTTCACAACCAGAAGATCAACAACCACTTTCACAACCAGAAGTATTATTACAATTACAAAAAGCCGCTCAGGGTATAATACAACAACATCCTGAAAAGGAAGAAGTATCTGCTATAGTTAAATCATTAGCAGAAGGGCAGCTCTCTGATGAATCACTACAACGGATGGCAGTCGCTCGAGTGAGCGTGGTTCAAGAAAACCTTACAGAACAAGGAAATAAAGCAAAGGAAGAAAGATCTGTAATCTTCAGAACAATCGCAGTTAAACGAGTATTGGAGACTCATAGAGGAGTTCCTACAAACGCAATTTCAGATTTTATTTCTGGAAAAATTTCTGATACAACAGAAACAAGAGCAGTTAAATTAATTGTTGAAAGTCAATTTTCAGCACTTCCAGAATCGATTAGATTTCCACAAGGCCATGAACATGCAGGATTTCCATGTAAAAATAAAATTGTATTTAACGAAGATAGAACAACAACGGTTTCATTTACATTTGAAAAAAATTTGTTATCTAGATCCGCCGGAGATGGAAAATGTACCGTTGAAATAATGTTGCCACAAGGTGTTTTAGCAAGCCCTGATTTACTTGATGCAATTAGAGAAAAGAAACTAAATTCCTACTTAGAAAAAGTGTCCGGTTCATCATTAAAATGTACAGATCCAAAATTTCTACAAGCTTTTAAATCACATTTTAGCAATTCAATAGCACAAGGACAAGCAAGAGAATAATCATATCTAAGTACCAATAAGGTATAATTTTATTATATTTATATAATAGAGCTGTTGCACAAATATTTATCATTTGTTAACAAACAAAACCATTAAGTATGATAAATTATTTATAATAATTATATATTTTATCACTTGAATTCCCGCTATTCTCAACTATGTCATTCCGTAGCTGATTTTCTTAATGAACGAAGTGAATATAGAAAATCCTCATACGGAATCCATAAAGTGTTGAAACAATAACAAAGTATGTCATTCCGTAGCTGGATTTTCTTATTGAGTGAAACGAAATTAGAAAATCCTCATACGGAATTCATAAAGTATTGAAACAATAACAAAGTATGTCATTCCTGTACAAGTCAACTAATTCGTTGACAAAAATTCTTTTTCTTCTTTA
>CAZBNS010000076.1:0-7667 GCA_964493475.1 uncultured Rhizobiaceae bacterium
TATGAGGATTTTCTAAACTCATTCTTCGTTAAGAAAATCCAGCTACGGAATGACAGGTTTTGGTTATATTATTAGTGCAAAATAAAACAGTTGACATTTACAGGAATGACATACTGGGATAGGGAAATGTTCACAGGACAAAGGGGAGCTATCATACCTACAACTCAAAAATATCAACAAAATCAACAAACATAATTATTAAAGGCTGTATATTAAACTTAATTCAACTTCTTCCAACATTGCTTGATGATGTTTTAATATTCTTCGAGCATAAATATTAATAAAAGGGTTTTATTATAAAAAATAATAATGTCTTTTTTTCTCTAGCTTTATATCTTGCAATAACTTATTATCAGCAACATTAATACTTAATATAACTTTATAAACATTTTCTATAAAATCCCGGTATTTATCACCATCTCTTTTTGTTTTTTTTATCATTTTCTATTCCCATAACAAGAGCTCTTTGTTTTTCCTATATAATTTTATATTCTAAAAGCAAATAATACCCATTGACAAATTTTAAACAAAAATATAATGGACTTAGTTAAGTCAAAATTTATTTTATTATGCTGCAATTACACCCAATAAGCCCTATAAATCCAACTTTACCAAATTTTGCATTTATTCCAACAAGCGAAGGACGAAGAATTAAGCTTGGTGAAAATGAACAAGGTAGACCAATAATTGGTTTTGCAGAAACAAGAGAACAAAATCAACAATTAATAAACAAATATAGAGAGAACACAAGAATAAATTTATATATTCCAAGTGATGACAATATATCAATGGTTAAATGGGGTTATAGTGCAACTCACAGTCCGAGAAAAAGAGCTGAATTATTGTATGATGCAATTTTTGTTAAAGGTATTGAAAATATTTATATAACTGGCGGACGAGGTGCTGATGATACAATAATTGAACTTGAAAAAATAATTCAAGAAAAACAGCCTGTTTTGACAAAAAAAGTAAATGTTTTTGGTATGAGTGATGCTACACATATTTTGAATTATTTAGGACAAAAAGGATATGCAACGCCTTTTATTTCAAGGGGCGATTTCAGACAGGCTGAGCCATTAAATCAAAGTGTTGTTTATGATGGAGAAAGAATAGAAGGGATTATGCTGCCAGAATATTTAATGCGATCTTGGGGAACTATGCAGCAGACAAGATTGATTACTGGACAAGTTAGTTTTCTTGCAACGGAAATTAGGTTTGATGGTGAATTGGAATTAATGAAACAATTATATAAAGATATTGACAGGAATAGCGTGGTTTTTTGTTTGTCAGCTGTTGGCGATATATCCATAGGACAACAAAATCAAAATAAACTAATAGAACAAGCAAAATTTAAAAAGTGGTGCAAAGAACAAGGTTTTAGAGTTATTGAAGGTTTAAAATTCGGTCATAATAATAAAGATGACCAATATGCTCCAATTCCAACTTATTGTAAATGTGTATTAGATAGAGGAAGTTTAATTGTTGATAGTGAAAGTTGTATTCCAACAACTCCGCCAACAGATATGTTTGTTGATATTTCGCTAACTTTATCAACAGAACAAAAATATATACCAAATGGCAGTGCTGATATTGCGATGTTTGGCAGTAATGGTTATAATTTAAAACCAAATGAACGAGGCGTTCTTAAAATTGAATTTAAAGATTATGATGAAAAAACGGAAATGCCATATAGTGTTTATGTTCAAAATTTAGAAAGATGCTTAAAGGATATTGCAAAATTAAATATTGGAGGTGTTAGGGAGATAGAAATTAAAAATTTTACTCTTAATTTTACTTTTATTAAACCAAGACAAATAAATCAGATGGTACAATATATTTTAGAAAGTCGCAATTATTTTAAAGGTAAAAAAGTTTCATTAGGATTACTCAATTATACTAGAAGAGATATTGCGAAGATAGGTATGCCCACATAGGTTCTTAATTCAAATGGCTGCAGTAAAGCATAGAGATATTGAGAAAACAGTATTTTAATCCAATCTGCCTTGCATTTAACTTGCATAAAGCTTGATGATAAAATGCAAGGCATATGTTTATCATCATGACTTAGATAAATAAAAGAAATTGTTGCGGATTTACTTTCTGGATTTTTTATTAACCTTTGTGCCATCTTTTCAAATTGATTATAATTATTGTCAGAGTTAAACATTCTTTAGTCATAGCTATAACTATTGGAATATCATAACCATCAACTATAAAGTTATAAGCTATCAATTCAAAAACGCACATAACATATTACTTGATTTATTCAATTAAATCTTGTTAAATATACTCTAGGCGTTATGGGTTAATTATGCATTATATTTTATTATCTATAGCCTTAAATTTAGGCAAAGAAAATGTTAACGTAATGAAAACAAGGGACTTAAAGAGTTCCACTGTATCTATAGCACAAGTTCCTGTAAAGAATGATAAAAAAAAAGCTGAAATACTTCCAAATTTGAATATAGATGATGAATTAACCTCAATAGCTGCGTTTACAGTTGATACAGAAGAATTTACAACGCCATATATTGAAAGTGATAGTTTTGCTGACTTATTACCAGAAAGTGAAACGGATAGTATAGTTAAAGCCCAAGAAGAACAAGGACCAAAATTTTTAGAGAGTGTTAAAAATAAATTAATAAGCGCTACTCAAACTAAAGATTCGCAAACAATACTTGGCGATCAAATAGAAGGACCATCTTTTATAGACAACATAAAAGAAAGAATTCTTAAAAAAAGCGAAGCGGACAAATCAGATAAAATAGTATTGGATAAAACGGAGACTGTTGTAAAAAGTAAAGACGAAACTCCAACTGCTATAGACGGACAAATTGCAAAAACAAATTTATTTGATAAAATAGGGGATAAAGTAGGAGATAGAATTGCAACAACCGACATAAAAGGTGAAGCTGGAAAAATAATTGAAAGCATTAAAGATAAGACTACGACACTCACATCCAAAATTACTGAAGCAACTAGCTCAGATAAACAAGAATTAAAAGATAAAGTTGATAAATCCAATAAAGATAACATAGCAGACGAGAAAAAAGTAAAGATTGTAGGAACTTTATTTGATAGCGAGTTAAACCAAGCCAAAAAAGATGAAAGTAAATCACAAATTTTGAGAGATAGACCAATACAAGAGGATTTGATATATCAAGAAGACGAAAGCTATGAAAAATTCTTAAATGACAAAGATATAGATAAATTAACCAGACCAGAAAAAATATTAATTCCATTTATAGTTCCAAAAGAAAAACAACTGTCAACATTTAAAACTCAGGAAGTTCCTCAAGAACTGCTTGAACCTAGAAAATTTGACAATAGGCACATTCCGCTAGTAATGCAGAACAAGGAAAAGCAGAATTTATTAGAAAAAATTATAGAATATGGAATGCTTGCTGAATTTAAAGCATTCTTAAAAGAAGAACTAATGGATGCCAACGATATGATGAGTAATCAATACACATTGTTAACTTATGCTACAAAACATAAGCAATATGATATTATAAAATATTTAATTTACAAAGGAGCCGATGTAAATAAAAGAGATGAAAGATTGGATACGCCATTATTAATAGCAGTTAAAAATAATGATTTAGCAGGAGTTAAGCTTCTTACTAATTCCAACGCTGATTTGAATAAAATAGACATTACAAAAAGAACGCCTTTAATTTTGGCTATTGAAAAAAATTATGATAATATAGCAATTTATTTAATAGACAGCGGAGCAGATATAGACACCAAAAACGGTGTAGGTGAAGGTACTTTAGCTATGAGTATAAGATTGGGAAGAGTATCGGTAAAAGAGAAATTATTAAGTGTTTTAAATAAAAACATTTCTGAAAAAAGCGTTAATAACTAATTTTTTAAACTATTGCTTAAGGAAACATTGAGTAAACTATACAATTATCCAAATTATCCACATCATGTTCCACAACTGCTCGTATTATCGCCGAGGCATGTATAAAAGTATTTCCTGTATATAACACTAGGTGATACTGGTCGTTGCAAACTTTTTTGAGAACTATATCGCCAATATCTATATCTTTTGCCTCTTTTGTGTAAAAAATTTCCGCAAACCTTGTTTGCAATATATTATAGTTTGGTTTTTTTGAATAGATTATTGTATCATAATAGCTGATTGGTTTATTATTATATTTATATCCAACTTCATCGCATAACTTTATAATGAAACCCAAACAATCAACACCGCCTTTATTGTTTTGGTTCTGTTTTATTCTGCCTTGATATCTAAACTTTGTTCCTACCCAAGTTTTAGCTTGTTCCACGATTTCTTGTCTTGTTAGCATAATATATCCTTTATTAAAATAACCCGCCCTACCCCATAACTTTTAGTAAAATTTCCATACCAGGCAAATGCGGCTCGCCTCTAAAGTTTATAGCGTTATTGAACTTACTGCAACATGTTGAAAATTGCTTGTTGCACCCAGCAGTTATTTTAAAGGTATCACCAATTTTTAATTCCTGCGGTAAGTTTAGCGATAAAATAAAAGTTCCATTGGCGTGTTGTTTGATTTCCATTTTCTGCCCGTTGTTCTCCCCGCTTGTAAATTCAATAATTCCATTGTCAAAATAACCATTGCTTTGGTTTAAAATTGTTTCATTATCTGTAATAAAGGAAACGTTGTCTAACACATTTGTTATTACAGCTGAAAACGTAAAATTAGATTTGTCTAATTTACATTTTGCATCGCAAAAACTGCACCTGCATAGCGGCGAGTAGACTTCCCCGATTGTCTTATTTATTTCGTCTTTTAATCCTTTTACTTTAGCCGTAAATACATCGCCCTTGCACTCTATGTCCGATATTGTCCCAGTTAACAAAATAACCTTTCCATTATTTTTATTTTGTATATCCAACAGAAAAATTTCTATTTTTGCGTTATCATATTTTCCTGCCAGAATATCATTTTCCGATATTAAATTGCTTGAGATTATATTTGAGAATTCAAAGCTGTCTTCTTCAATATCTAAATTTGATTTAATATTTTTTATGTCATCGCTAGAAAAAGAATTATAAGTTATACCATCATAAGAAAAATTTTCATTATTTGTTGTAAAACCAATAACTGTATCATTTTTGAGAGTTATTTTCCAACATTTGACAATATTTGTAGCATTCTGTTCAAGACTGTGTTTTAAATCTTCTGTAATATTTTTCATAAATTCCCAATTAAAGAACTTATTTTAGAATTATTTAAAAATTTATTTATGGAAGACTATAATTTTAAAACTCCATTTTCTTTACTATAAGAATAAAAATAATTTTGATCGCACTTTAGGCTTTTCCTATTTTCTCTTATTTGTTCTTCTGTCCAGCCCTCCAATGCCTTAACCAAAACAGATGTTGTTCCTTGATGTCCGCATATCAACAAATTTTCCTTATCCTTATACTTTTCAAGAAATTTTAGAACTCTTTGATATTCTGAAGCATAGCTTTCGCCATCTCCTGGCGGACACCACTCCCAAGGATTATTCTCTTTCTCTTGAAATTCTTTTGCATACCTTATTTTTCCCTCTTCCCTTAACATTCCCTCAAGAACCCCTCTTGACTTTGTTTTTAACAAAGGTTCTTCAAACACATCTTTATTATCAAGTTTTAAAATTTCTAAAATGATTTGCATTGTATGCCTAGTCCTAGCCAATGGACTAGATATAAACTCAAATTTTGAAAAATCTTCTTTTGTATTTAAAAGTCTATTTCCTATTGATTTTGCTTGCTCTATACCTTTTATTGTCAACAATGTTTCAGTTTCACCACAAAATCTAGCTTTTAGCTTGTTGCTTAATGTTTCACAATGTCTAAAAATATACCAAGTCATAATTTTAACCGTTTAATATACATTGAAAATATTAGCGTAATTCATTGAATTATTCAAGTAAATTCTAAAGCTTGTGAAGTTTGTTTTCTTTTTATTTCAAAGCGCATAATTATCGGAAATTGAAATAAAAATAATTGACAAGATATAGTTTTTATTTTATACTTAAAGAATAGAAAGTCGTGAGACTTGCTTAATTCACAATAAAACTCAACATGCCAGATTTATTTGGCAGATTATTGTTTATACCTATAAAAAAGAATTAAGTTATGAAAGAAAAAATTAATACTTATAGCTTCATATGGAAGTTTGTCAAGCATAGAAAATTTTATTGCCTTGCTTGGCTATTTTTTGAAATTGCTAATGATTTAATTGGAATATTTGTAGCTCAATATATCAACAAAAACATGATTTCCTATTTTGAAATTGAAAATCCAATTTTAAAAACCGGCTTATTCTTAGTTTTTCTCTTTATTTTTTTTAATAATATTACCTATATTTTTAAACCTCTAAAAATAAAAATGAAGTTTAATTTTATTAGCCATATTCAAAAAAATGTCAGAAATAGTCTATTTTCTTATACAATTCAACATTCCATGAATTACTTTAATAATTCATTTAGCGGAAGCCTAAACAGTAAAATAAATACGGCCGCCAAATCTGTTGGCGAAATTTTAAATAATTTTAAAACTGTTCTTTGTGCTATCATTATTTTTATTTTAATATCGGTTTTTTATACAAAAATCAATATCTATATAGGCATTTCGTTTCTTGTCATTCTTATTATATATCCTATTTTATTAATAAAAATGCAAAAAATGTTTGTTGCAGCACAAAAAGAAAAAACAGAATCAATAAGTGCGTTTTTCGGATTAATTAATGATAATTTTACAAATATAAGCAATATAAAGATTTTCTCCAATTCATTATTGGAAAGAAGAAATATAAAAAAACAAAATATTGAAATTGCCAGAAAAGAACACAAGAGAATAAAAGCTCAAATTTTATTTCAAACAATTAATTTTGTTTGTAATTTTTTAATGTTTTTTTCTGTTTTAGGAATTACAGTTTATTTGCTAACTACTGGAAAAATTTCAATAGCTGATTTTACTTATATTTTAATAATTACAAGTATAGCAAGATTTATAATAATTAATAGCGTAAAATCTCTAATAAGAGTATATTCCTCAATGGGTGAATTGCAAAATGCACTTGAAACAATTTATAAGCCAATTGACATAAAAAATAAAGAAAAATCCAAAAAAATAATTTTTAGCGAGGGAAAAATTGTATTTAAAAATGTGAGGTTCGGCTATGAAAAATAAAATATTTGTAAACTGGATTCCAGCTTTCGCTGGAATGACGAAGTCAATCAGTTCACCTATCGTCATTCCAGCCTCCATTCTCTCGTCATTCCAGCGAAAGCTGGAATCCAACAATAAAAAGGCAATTTATGCAAGATAATTTTTATATTTATATTTTAGCAAGCAGAAAAAATGGAACATTATATATTGGTATGACTAATGACTTAATTAGAAGGGTATCTGAGCATAAATCAAAATTAATAAAAGGATTTACTAAAAAATATGGAGTTGATAAGTTAGTGTATTATGAATGGGCTAATTCGGTAAATGGGGCAATTCAAAGGGAAAAACAATTAAAAGTTTGGCAAAGAAAGTGGAAAATTGAATTAATTGAAAAAGATAATAAAGAATGGAGGGACTTATATGGGGATTTATTTAAATAAATGGATTCCAGCTTTCGCTGGAATTGTACAAGTCAACTAATTCGTTGACAAAAACCACAACTTTAAATTATTTT
>CAZBNS010000077.1:0-7663 GCA_964493475.1 uncultured Rhizobiaceae bacterium
GATTTTAATATTAATACATTCATGACATGCTGAGAGGGAGATTTCAATATTAATATATTCATGACATACTGAAAGAGGAAATGCCGCAGAACAAAGGAGAGCTACAGAACAATTACCACATACAACAACGCTAAACTTTCAAAACATATTATCACCAAAGACCCAAATATTTTACTTGATAAATAATTTTTTCTAACAACAATTGACCTATTATGTATTATAAAATTATCATATGAAGCATGCATTGAATATTACTCGTGAAGAAAATTTTGCCGACTGGTATCAAGAAGTCATAAATAAGGCAGATTTGGCTGAAGTTTCAAGCACCAAAGGTGCAATGGTTGTAAAGCCTTATGGTTGCGCAATTTGGGAAAATATCAGAAATATTCTTGATGACAAACTTAAAAGCCTAGGCGTCCAAAATGCTATGTTTCCAGCTCTCATTCCTGTGGAACTGCTTGAAAAGGAAGCGGAACATGTTAAAGGTTTCGCCAAAGAATGTGTAGTCATCACGCATCACAGATTAGTTGGAAAAAACGGAAGGCTTGAACCGGATGGAGAGCTTGAAAGACCATACATTCTAAGGCCTACTTCTGAAACAATTATCGGTGAAAGTTTTTCAAAATGGGTTAAATCTTATAGAGACTTGCCGCTGCTTATAAATCAATGGGCGAATGTATTTAGATGGGAAATGAGAACCCGAATGTTCTTAAGAACATCTGAATTTTTCTGGCAAGAGGGACACTGTGTATTTGCGAACGAAAAAGATGCTGACGCAAACGCAAGGCAAATGCTGAATGTATATGATGATTTATTGCAAAATTATTATGCTATTTATGGAATAAAAGGACAAAAAACCGAAGATGAAAAATTCGCTGGTGCATTAAAAACCTATACAATTGAAACTATGATGCAAGATAACAAAGCCCTGCAAACTTGCACTTCTCACAATTTGGGGCAAAATTTTGCTCATGCCAGCGAAATTAAATTTACAGACGAAAACACAAAAGAACAGTATGCGTGGACAACTTCATGGGGCTTAACTACAAGAACCATCGGTGCTTTGATTTTATCACACAGCGATGATGACGGGCTTGTTTTGCCTCCAAAATTAGCTCCTTATCAAGTTGTTATAATTCCGGTAATTCATGACGAAAACAAAAAAAGTCAAATAATTGAATACTGCAACAAAATTAAAAATACTCTAAAATGCAGAGTTTTAATTGACGAAAGCTTTGATACTCCACAAAATAAAAAATGGAATTGGGTTAGGAAAGGTGCTCCATTAAGGCTTGAAATTGGGGAAAGAGACATGGAAAATAACTCAATTTTTTTCGCAAGAAGAGACAGAATTATGGAAAAAAACAATATGTCTTTTGATGAATTTGCAGCAAAATATCAATCCATATTAGACGACATGCAAGCCGCACTTTTACAAAGAACAAAAGAAAATCTAAAAGCAAAAACTATTAAGGTTGAGAGCATTGAAGACTTAAAAAATATTGCAAAAAAGGAAACAAAATTTTTCAATATTCCATATAAATTTTTTGGAAACGCCGATTTGGCAAAACTCATGGAGGAAAACGCTTTGTCTTTTAGATGTATTCCTTTTGAAGAGCCAGACAGAGTGATAATTGCAAAGAGCTATTGATTTTGGCAATTCATTTGGATGATTTTTTTGTCCTTGGGACATTTCTCATTGTGAATAGAAAATACTATCTTAAAATAAATACTACTCGCCTTGCTAGCCTATATAATGCTTACAAGCAAGTTTATGTGTTAGTTTTTGTTGACTGTTTCTTACTAGCCTATAATAAAATGCCTACAGGCAATGCTTAAATTTTTCAAAAAATTTTCTCTTAGTTAATTGTCCGTTGAATCTATAGCCATCAGAACATTTTTTATTATAAATTATATAAGTTGGAACTCCAAAATTTTCTCGATTCTTGAAAAAATATTCGGCTTGTTTATTATTTTTTGTTAAATCTATTTTGATTGTTTTGACATCTAGTTTGTTTAAAAAATTTACAATATCATAATCCGACATAACAGTAATTTCATTAATATTGCAAACCATACACCAGCCGGCAGTAATATTAACAAAAATGGTCTTTCCATCGTTTACATAGTCATTAATATTTTCAATTGAAATATCGTTTTTCCAAAGTTCACTGCTGATTTTTACAGCTTTTTGTTCTTTATAAAAAGATATTGGTAAAATTGTTCCAAATATGCAAATAAAAATAATTAAAATTAGATTGTATAAACGTTTTTTAACTATTTTGAATTGTATTGGAATAATTGCGATAAATAGCATTAGAATAATTATAGATTTAATGCCAATTTCTATTGTTAAAACGTATAATAGCCAAGTTATAATTCCAAAAAGAGAAATACTTATTAATCCGTTTGCTAGTTTTAGCAGATAATTTTTTCCTTTTAAAAAGTCAAACAAAGTTGGTTTAAATTGTATTATTAAAAATGGCAAAGCCATGCCTAAAGCTGTAGTTATGAAACTAAAAAATATTAATATATTATTTTCATTTAAAAGTGATAAAGTTGCTATGCTAGCAAATACAGGCATGCAACATGGTAATGAAAATAGAACCATAAAAATGGCGGTTATGAAATTTTCAAAAAATATGCCAATTTTAAATTTTACTGCATTTTCATATCTTCTCTGTATAAAATTTATTACTCTTGGCGGATAGTCGAGATGAAAAAAATTTAATGAATTTAGAAAAAATAAAAATAATGCAAATATAATAATGATTAAAAAGTATGGGTTTTGAAAATGAAAACCTAAACGAAAGCTTTGTCCTGTATACTTAAAAGTAATAGTTATAATCGCAAAAATCATGAAAATAAAAACTATTCCTAAAGTGCTTGCTAATGAAATTAGCCTAAGATTTTTTTTGTTTTTATCGGTTTGGGAATATTTTACAATATTGTAAAGCTTAAAAGAAAGAACCGGCCAAACACATGGCATAAAATTTAAAAATACACCAGCTAAAAAATGTAAAACAAAATTATTCATGCTTCTCCAGATTGTTAATTCTATAAACTTCGTAGATTTTATTTTTAAAACAGTCAATTTTTTCTAAAATATTGTCTATATTAGTTTGGACTTTCTCTAAGTTTTTCAGGTTTTTCTTATTTTTTAAATAAGAAACATAGCTTTCTATCATTATATCGGCTAAATGTCTAATTTCATCAATTATAGGATATAAAATTTCCTGTTTTTGTTTGATACTAATATCATCGCTTTCTTCAACTTCAGTAGCCAGACCGTCAGCTATATCATAATAGCCATTTAATTTATTATAAATTTCCAGATCCCTACTGCTTGGAGCCACTACCTTTTTGCCTCCTTGATTATCCTTTCTTTATCCCTTTTCCACTCTCTTTCTTTAATATCTCTTCTTTTATCATATAGCTTTTTACCTTTTCCAATACCAATTTTCAATTTAGCGAGATTTTTCTCATTTATATAAAGCAATATTGGCACGACAGTAGTTCCTTTTAATTTAACGCTTCCAGCAATTTTATTTATTTCTTTTTTATTTAATAAAAGTTTTCTTTTACGAGTTGGCTTATGATTAAAATAATTTGAAGACATAGAGTAAACTGGAATATTCATATTAGTTATATAAACTTCACCATTTTTATCGACCTCAACATAACCATCTTGAATATTAGCCTTGCCAGCTCTTAATGACTTAATTTCACTGCCCATCAACACAAGTCCAGCCTCAAATTCATTTAAAATCTCGTACTCATGCCTAGCCTTTTTATTTTGCGCTACTATCTTCATAAGCTAAAAGTATCAACATAATAGGTGATAATAAATTATTCTTTTTTATAGTCAATTTAATTATCCACAATATATTAGGCAATGCCATAGTGGAAAAATAATGGCTCTTGACTTTTTTGCAAATGTAAATACAATTGTGGGAAAACAATAAATGTTTATAATATGAAAGATCTACATTTACATTTATCAGGTTCTACTGATCCAATTTTATTGTTTGAAATAATTAATGAGACTGGCTTAAAACTTAAGAATAAAGACTTTGTTAAATTTAGAGATAGTCTTTCAATGAAAAAAGAAGAGGTGAAAAATCTTGACGAATATTTGAATATTATTCACATCATAGATGAAGCTCAAAGTTCTCCAAACGCTATAGGACAATCATTTTTTAAATCTTATGTAGACGCTTATGTCGGTGGCTGTGATTATTTGGAATTGAGATGGAATCCTTGGAAAAGAAGCCAAAATTTTAAAATAGATTTTGATAAGTTAATTATTGCAGCAAGAGGTGGTTATGAAAAGGCGAAATCAATTTTTGGCATTGATGGAGGACAGATTTTTTGTTTAGGAAGGGATTTGGAAATGGGAGCTAACGATGCTATTTTTAAAAAAGCCATACAATATTTTAATAAAGGCTGCATAGGTATTGATGTAGCTGGACCAGAAGCCAAATGCCCACTAAAGCCAGAGTTTGAGGGATATTACAAAACAGCAAATGCTTTAGGCATGCTCACCACAATTCATGTTGGAGAAGAAATATACGACAGCCTAGAAGATGTTTTAGCTACAGCTATTGAAAAATATAAAGTGCAAAGAATCGGACATGGTATTCAAATTTCCAAATATCCAAGATTAATGAAGTTAGCAGAACAATATAATATAATGTTTGAAATATGCATATCCAGCAATTTAACGACACAAGCTGTTGCGAGCGAAGAAGAATATGCTAAAATTTTTAAAATATTTGAAGATAATAATTTAAGATATACACTGTGTACTGATGCAACATATCCTTTGGAAACAACATTAGCAAAAGAATATTTAAAATATGAAAAAATAAAGGATATAGCTAGAAAAAGTTAAGATATACAACAATCTTATGATTGCGGGTCTACATAATTTTTAAAATGATTAAATATAGACATAGTTTTTTGGTTTCAAGATTTCAACCATTTCATAATGGGCATAAATCATTAGTCGATAAAATGCTGAGAGAATCCAAATACGGAACAATTGTTTTAGGGCTTGCACAAGAAAGCAGAACTCCAAAAAACCCATTTACTCCCGAAGAAAGAATTTTTATGGTTAAAAATGTATATGGAGAACTAAAAAATTTAAATATTTTTGCAGTTAATGATATACCAAATGACAACAAGTGGTATGATTATGTCATGCTAAATGTGAGAGAAAAAAGTAAAAATTTTGGAGAGCCAGAGACTTTTTATTGCGGCGGAGAAGAAGAAGGTGATTGGTTTGACAAAGGATATTTGAAAATAGAAATTTTAGACAGATTAAAACAAGAGGGTAAATTGAGAATATCCGGAACCGAAATAAGAGATATGATTAGGGCTGGGGATAATTCTTGGAAAGATTATATTCCGGAAGAAAATATAGATTTTGTTGAAGAGTTTTTTAAAACAAACAAGATTTTGTAATTTATAGCTAAGCCGTTTTAACTTTCATTATATAAAATTAATTTACATTCATTTTATATACTGTTCAACTCAGTGTTGTCATTAACAGACTAGATTTTTTTAATGAACCGCTGCTTTCGCAGCGGCAGGCTCCGTAAAATACAAAATCCAGCCTGTTAATAACAAGAACCGTGGTTGCTAAATACTATTAATTTTTTTACTCATTTCCGCCGAACTTTTCTATAAACGCCTTTACATTTTCATCTTCAATCCTTTCAAAAAGATTGTAAATGTTATTTAAAGAATGCTCTGCTTTTATAAAAGACAATTCATTTTTTATATCATTGCAGTTAATCCACTTCTTAGAAATATTATCGTCAATATTCAACATATTCATTGTTTTTGAAGATGTAAAAGGAATAATCGGAGCTGATAGAATTGCAAAAATTCTAATTAAATTAATAGATAAATTTATTATTGTTTTTGCATAATCTTTGTCATTTTTTATGACTTTCCAAGGCTCTGACAATGTAATATACTCATTTCCAAGCGTCCAGATATATCTTAATGAAGATAATGCCTTTCTAAAGTTTTTTTCTTCTAAATTTTCATTATATTCTTTTATAGATTTAGATAAGTTCTCCATTAATTCTTTTTCATTTTTCCTTAACTCACCGCAAGCTGGCGCTTTGTTTTCAAACTCTTTTTCTGTGAATTTCAAAACTCTGCTTACAAAGTTTCCAAAAACACCAATCAAATCTTTATTTATAACAGACTGTAATTCTTCCCATGAAAAAGAAGAATCAGAGCCTTCCGGAATTTTTGACATTAAATAATATCTCCAATAATCAGCCGGCAATAATTCCAGCGCCGTATCAGTAAATATTCCTCTATGCTGGCTGGTTGAAAACTTTCCGCCATAATATGTTAGCCAGTTAAACCCTTTAATATCATCAACTAATTTTACATTATCACCCGTTGCAATTAATGTGGCAGGAAAACTAATTGTGTGGAATGGAATATTATCCTTTGCCATAAATTGAGTTAAATACACATTTTTTGAATCATACCACCACGATTTCCAATCCCTGTGTTCTTTATCTTCATCAGACCATTCTTTTGTAATGCCAAGATAGCCAATAGGGGCATCAAACCAAACATAATAAACTTTCCCTTCCAGTCCTTCTATATCAACAACCGGCGTTCCCCAGTCTAAATCCCTTGTAATGCACCTATCTTCAAGTCCTTCATCCAACCACTTGCAAGCTATTGATTTTACTAAAGTTGACCATGTATTATTACTATCAATCCATTTTCTTAATTTATCACTTAATTTTGATTGCAATAAAAATAAATGTTTGCTTTCCCTGATTTCAAGATTTGTAGAACCAGAAATTGCAGATTTCGCATTTTTTAAATCTGTTGGATCCAAAACTTTCGTGCAATTTTCACATTGATCTCCTCTCGCCATTTCATATCCACAATGAGGGCAAGTTCCAACAATATATCTATCAGACAAAAATCTTCCATCATCTATTGAATAAACTTGCTTAACAGTCCTTATTTCAAAAAAACCATTTTTATATAATTTTTTTCCAATTTCTTGAGTAATCTTTTTCGTCTGCTCCCTTGAAGTTCTTCCAAAAAAATCAAACTCCACGCCAAAATTTTCATAAATTTCTTTTTGCTTAGCAAATTGAATATCACAAAATTCTTTAGTATCCATATTTGCTTTTTTAGCTGATATTTCGGCTGGTGTTCCGTGATCATCCGTTCCGCAAATGTATAGAACCTCTTTTCCAGTTTGTCTTAAAAATCTAGCATAAACATCTGCCGGCAAGATAGAGCCAACTAAATTTCCCAAATGTTTAATACCATTAATATAAGGTAAAGAACTCGTAACTAAATATTTCATCAATTTTTTTGAATTGTTTTTATATTAATATGAAGTATTTTAATAATAAAGTCAAGTTTAAACTAAGCAAAAACAGGTTGTTATAAGGCTAAAGAATTTTTGATAATTTATAAATAATTCGCTTTTATTATAAGCTACTTATAATTACATAAAAAAGCATTTAAGCATATAATTGCAAACGATATAAAACTTCTATTTTAAAAAATAAAGTTTTATGCGGAATAGCACAGGCCAACATAAAAATTAATTTTTGAGTTGACTATAAAAAAACACCTTATATAATTGAAGACGGAGAGGTGGCCG
>CAZBNS010000078.1:0-7626 GCA_964493475.1 uncultured Rhizobiaceae bacterium
ATGGATTATTCAAGAGAATGTGGAGTATGCAGAAGGATGGAGTGATTGGGGATGAGGTGAAGGCGGATGAAGTGAAAGTGGATTAGGTGAAGGCGGATGAGGGGGTGTGAAGTGTTAGTTCTGGGATATTAATTAAATTTTTTTTATAAATTTTAATAAGTAGATATTGCGAATTAAATAAATAAAACTAGCATTATTTTATATAATAATATTATAATCTAGCAGTTAAAATTATTGAATGTAAAATAAATATAAATGTTAATAAGAAAAAATGCTTAATACTAACGATAACTATACAGCGATCAATTTAGAATTTAATTATTTGAACTTAAAGAAATATCTTTTTAAATTATATAAACAAGGATTAGATAACTTTAATATCGCACTTCTCATATCTTTAGAAAAAGAGTATTATGAAGGTAAAAATCTAAAAAGAATAATAAAAGATTTAGTAAAACTCTCAAATAACATTGAATGTAATTTTGATGGAAAAAAAGTTAATTTTAAAGTTGTTAGAATTAGGTTAACTATATGCGATGCATTAAATAGACATAGATGGATTTATAGATACCTTGAAGAATATATGATAAAAAACAATCTAACAGAAGAACACCAAGTTCCTGACAATATAAAACAAGAAATGGAAAAAAAAGCATACAAAGTTGGAAAACAACAGGGGGCAGATTGGTTCAAAAATCATGCAATAGATGCTATTAATGAAATATTGCCAATAGACAAAAGAATAAATAAAGATTTTTTATTAGCAGATGAAATTACGGAAATATTTGAAGGCAACAACAAAATACCTAAGTTTGACTGCAGCCGCACAGATACATGGCTTAACCATCCAAGATATGAAGCAATAAAAAATGCCATTATTGAGATTAGAAACTTGCCAAATTCTGTTGTTGAAAGATCATTTTATAATGAAGCAAAATATTTTTTAGATAGATTAACTAGGCTAATGAATTGCAGAAATTCCCTGATATATTTATAAAATATAGTGTTAACTATATAGCGGAGGAAGTTATAGGAAAGACTATAACATATAATGACTCAAGCAATATTTTTGAATTTTATTATGGCTCAACTGAACCAATGCACACAACAGTATTCAAGGGACAAAAAGCCCAGAAACAAGAATTAATCAGAAACTATATGGAAAATGAATTAAATGGATTAAAATCAGAAAATTTTGTTTCCATAAGAGAAAAAATTTCATAAAACAGCGGCTTCCAACTTGCATTCTATTTAAACTATTTTTACCTTAAATAAATAACAAAACTTGAAGTATGTCATTCCCGAGTTAAGATTTCTTAATGAGCGAATGCGAATTTAGAAATAGTTCATCGGGAATCCATAAAATTGGAAAAAACAATCACTAATCTTTTTTGTATTATATTTTTTCTAGATTACCACAGTCAACCTTTTCTAAATTCGCATTCGCTCATTAAGAAAAGCTAGCTGGGTAATGACAGGGACAATTAAAGTTAAAAGTTTTTGACTATAACAATTTAGTGTTTCAATTAATCCAATATTTTAATGAAAAATTTCTTCTCTCTCGTGGTGTTGGGTCTTCTCGTGGTATTGGGTTCGGAGACCCAACACCACAAAGAAAATTTTGCATAAAGGTTAATAAACATATATCAAAAATATTTTGTTTTACTAGTGCAAATTAAATAAATAAAACTAGCATTATTTTATATAATAATATTATAATCTAGCAGTTAAAATTATTGAATGTAAAATAAATATAAATGTTAATAAGAAAAAATGTTTAATGCTAACGATAACTATACAGCGATCAATTTAGAATTTAATTATTTAAACTTAAGAAAATATCTTATAGACCTTTATAATCAGAAACAAACAGAAATTGAAATATTTTTGACTATAAGCCTAGAAAAAGAGTATTACGAAGGCGAACATTTAAAACAAATACTTTTAGATATACAAAAATTATCTCAAAATTTAGTTTTATCAATTAATGGTAAAGATATAAAATTTAAAGTTAATACTATTAAAATGGTTGTTGGTGATGTTTTAAATAGACATAGATGGATTTACAGAGGACAAGCAAAATATATGTTAGAACACAACCTTACAATAGAAGATACTATTACGCCAAATATAAAAAAAGAAATAGCTAGTAGAGCCTACATTCAAGGAAAAGAGCAAGGTTTTGATTGGTTCAAGCGAAATATTGAAAGCTTTAACTTACTATTTGGAGATAAAAAATTAAACAAAAATTTTCAATTAGGAAATGAAATTACACAAATTTTTGATGGCAATGAGAATTGTCCGCCGATGTATTACATTTGTTATGAATATTGGTATAAACACCCAAAATATAATGAAATACAAAATGCTTTAACAAAAGTAAGAAGTTTACCAAATTCTATAGTTGAAAGAGCTTATAATTATGAGAGTGAATATTTTTTAAGGCGGTTAAAAAATAGAAATGAAATTATTGAATTTGAAAATATGTTTTTAAAGTATAGTAAAGATTATTTAGTTGATGAGACAATAAAAAATTCATTGATTTACCAAATTAATAAGTTTTTTCTAATTGAACTCTATTATTATGGCAAAGAAGGTAAGTTTACAACGGTATTTAAGGGTAAAAAAGCAAAAAATAATCCAGAAATATTAAAAGGCATACAAAATGAGTTAAAATATATAGATTGTAGAAGGTTTGTAACTATTAGAGAAAAGTAAATAATTATGGATTGCGGATGAGTATTTTCTAATCTCGTTCCTCGTTAAGAAAATCCAACTCCGCAATGACATAAGCCACGAATGTGTCATTGCGGAGCTGATATTTCTTAATGAACGAAGTGAATTTAGAAATATTTCATCCGCAATCCAAAATTAAATCATTAAAAAGTTTTTCTTTATTATTATATATAAAATCGTTAAATAATTTTGCATTTCTTTTTGTATTTTTATTCATAAAAGAAACATGTCTAGCTTCAGCAAAATTTTTGCATGTTGATTTTAAAACTAATCTATCTAAGTCTTGTCTTTTTAAATAAATATCAGAAACTGTTGTAATTAATGTGCTATTTTTAATTAAAGCTTTTAGCATTTCTATTGTTCCATTTTCCAATTTAAAACTATTTACCAATTCATAATCATCTACGAAATTTCTAAAAGAATTCATAAAAATCATTCCCGGTAAATAAACAAAATCATATTTAGCAATATCTCTTAAAGTAATATCTTCTTCTTTTTTATTCGATAAAGGATGATTTTTATTCATAATCCAATAGCTATTATGTTTATATAAATTAGTAATTTCCAATTCTGGAATTGTATCTTCATCTTTTCTATATATATAAAACACAATATCTAAATTATTTTCAATTAATTTTTGTAAAGCTTCTTTTTTAGATAAATTGTGAATAGAAAACGTAATATTTGGATAAATTTTCTTAAATTCAAAAATTAATGGTATCATCTTTTCTAAAATTCCATCAAATCCTGCGATTTCAATTGTGTTTTGATATTTTTCATCTGTTTCTTCTATGAATTCTTTAAATATACTATCGACATTTTGTAGTGCGACAACGGCTTTATCATAAAATCTTTTTCCTTCCTCCGTTAACGATAATCTATTAGAAGACGATCTATTAAATAATTTTATTCCTAAATCTCTTTCTAATGAGCGAACTTGTTTACTTACTGTTGTGGCTTCAAGATTCATTTTTTTTGAAGCTTTTAAACTGCAACAATCACATTGAACAGTATTTATAAAACCTCTCAATTGATTTAATTTGTCCCTTTTATAATAAAGTTCATCTTGAATACTCACGAATATTTTTCCTAATATATTGATACTTAGGACATATTATTCCATTTACTTAAAAAATCAACCACATATATTTAAAATTGTAGCAACAATTATTTAATTGTATGAATTGTAAAAACTATAAAACAAACAAATCTGCGTCTAATCACGCAACAACTCTTTCATCTAATGATGATGTCATTAATAATAATTACTTTTTATCCATAATCGACAATGACACTCACATCACAGAAGAAATGTATCTATCTGAAAAAGAATTTAAAATTCTAAATATAGCAGTTCAACATAATAGAGGTATTATTAATTTATTAAGCAATGTAGAAATAATACATGGTTTATTTAGAAAAGGATTGATTACTATATCAGATGATGAATTAGAAGTAGCAGTAGTGAGTGATATAATAGCATATCTATTAAATCCAAAAACTACAGAAGACTTTTCAGAGAATCCATTTCTTGAAGAAAATAGACCAAATGGTTTCTTTAAGATATTTGGGAATAAGAGTATTTGTTTTTGCTGTTTGTAGTCAAGCGTATAATTACTGAATATTAATTATATGTTTTAAATTTAATATACTTTTATAAATACCCTTGCATGTATTTGATTGCCCTATTTTTTGTATTTTTCCCACAAATCTTTTCTTCTATTTTTTGTAATTTCTTCGGATTGTTTTAATTTCCAAACTTCAATGTTTTTATGATGTCCGGATAATAAAACCTCAGGAACCTCTCTATTTCGCCAAAGTCTTGGTTGAGTATATAAAGGATATTCAAGTAAAAAATTATTTTTTGAATTTTCCAATCCGCCGAAACTTTCACTGCTTAATGAATTATTATTTCCTAAAACACCATCAATGCATCTAATACAGCAGTCAATCAGAACTAGTGCTGGAATTTCTCCGCCAGTTAAAATGAAATCTCCTATTGAAATTTCCTCCATATTATACTCGTCTATTACTCTTTGATCTATACCTTCATATCTTGCGCAAATGATGGCAATTTCTTTGTGCTGTATAATATCTTTTACTTTTTGTTGGTTAAAAATATTTCCTCTTGGAGACATATAATAAAATTTTGTGTTCTTCACATCGCAATTTGCGTCAATAGCATTAGCTACTGGTTCTGCCTGCATTATCATGCCGCAGCCACCGCCAAATGGAATGTCGTCAACTTTTTTGTGCTTTTCGGTGGAATAATCTCTTATATTTATTATTTGATAATTCCATAATTTTTTTTCTAAAGCTTTGCCTAAAATTGATACATTTAGATAATCTTTAAAAATTTCTGGAAATAATGTAAAAATTTTAATATTTGTCATGATAATTATTCTTGTATAGCTAATCTATATTTTTTTACAAAACTATTATGTTCTTTTAGTGTTTTTGAAAAATTATGTCCGCCATTTCCTGTTGCTACAAAAAATAAATAGTCTGTTCTCTCGGGATTTAATGTGGCTATAATTGCGTCTTTACCTGGGTTTGATATTGGTTTGCTTGGTATTCCTTTAATAAGATATGTATTATACTCCGAAATTCTGGCTAAATCACTTTTTCTAATTGGGCGTTCTAAATCAACATTTCCTTTTGTGAAAGCATAAACAACAGTTGGATCCGACTGAAGCCTCATATTCTTTTTTAATCTATTTACAAAAACAGATGCGACTTTTCCCCTTTCATTTGGAACGCCGGTTTCTTTTTCAATTATTGAAGCTAAACTTAGTGCTTCTTGTTTCGTTTTAAATGGTAAATCACTAGCTTTTTTTTCCCATTGTTCGTCAAAAAACTCAACCATAGCCTTTTGCATTCTTGATATTATACTTTTTTTAGTTTCCCCTAAAGTATATAAATATGTCTCTGGAAGGAGAGTCCCCTCCTCTATTTCCATTGTTGGAAGCTCACCGATAAGGCCTTCTGCAGAATCTATTATTTTTAATATTGTATCATTTGACAAACCTTCAGCAAAAGTCAATTTCCTATAATAAACTTCACCTCTGTTTAATTTTCTTATGATTGTCAACGGAGTATCGGCTGTTGTAAATAAATATTCACCAGCTTTTATATGTATTTTATTTTTATATATCAACTTTGACAAATAAAAAAATAGTCTTTTATTTATTGGCTGTATTATATTTTTATCCACAAGATTATCAACAATCTCTGTAAAATTATCGCCTTTATTTATCATAAAAAATGTATTATTTTTAATATATGGAGTATTGAAAAATTTATATGAATAAAAGGAAAAAACTCCAAAAAGAAATAAAAGAGAAAATATGATTAATAAAAAAAATTTAGAAATTCTCATAAAATAATTTTTTTATTTTACATAATCATAAAGCAAAAATGATAATAGTCAAGATTACTATATTATAGAATTATTAACTTTTAAGATATGTGAATAGTGTCTAATTGATGATTATTTTGTAGTTCCCCCTTGTCCTTAGGACATTTAATTTTGTCAGAGCTTCGCCAAACAACAAATGGGAAACCGCATTAAAATATTTTAATCTCAAAATATATATTACCCAACAAATTCAACAAATTACTTGACTTTATCTTTTTATTATCAATAATTTTAACAACCTTATGCGGCTGAATTATAAAGTTAAAAATAAAATAAATTATAAAAATGACAAAAAGAGTTAGAGCAAAAAAGAAAATTAGCAGGTCTTTAGGAGTTAATCTTTGGGGAAGAGCTAATGATACTTTTACAAAAAGGAATTACAGACCCGGACAACACGGAACTGCTCCTAGAAGAGAAACAAACCATAGTATTCACTTAAGAGCTAAACAGAAAGTAAAAAAATACTATGATATAAAAGAAAGTCAATTTAGAACAATTTTTGAAAACGCAAAAAGATTAACAGGTAATACTGAAGAAATTTTTGCTGATTTATTAGAAAGCAGATTAGCCAGCATAGTTTATAGAGCAAACTTTGCTCCCACTGTTCACGCAGCAAGACAGTTAGTTAGTCATAAACACATCTTAGTTAATGGAAAAGTAATAAATATTCCTTCTTACCAGGTAAAAGTTGGCGATATTATATCTATTGTAGAAAATGCAAAAAAAATTCCTTTAATTAATGAATCATTAGAGCATATGGAAAGAGATATTCCTAATTATTTGGAATTAAATGCCAATGATAAAACTGTAAAATTTTTAAATAAACCAGCCTTAAGCGATATTCCATATCCATTTGATGCAGAATTTAACATGATAGTTGAGTTCTATTCAAAATAGTGTTATTTTATTTAATTACAAATCGTGTGTATATTACACACGATTTTTGTATCCAGAAAACCATATAGGCCAATCAGGGTCAAAGAAAATATGTATAAGATACACACGATTTTTGTATCCAAAAAACCCCAGTTATACTGAGCTTTAGCGTTAGGTCATTACGACATAATCGCATTCCATTTGTTTTTATTTTTATTCATTAATTACAGTTGAATATTTCTCCTTATTGTAGGTGATTTGTCGCTCCCCTTTGTCAACTTGCAGTTTGCGGACTGCTTTTTCAAGGTGCTTATTGCATGCACTTTATCGTTCCCCTTTCTCAACTACATTGATATTTCCTCTCAAGGAATGGAAATCAAATGGGAGCGCAAAACCATAGACCAAAGTTATAAAACAACTTGCAAAAAAACCACAGAACTATAAAACGAAGCCACAGAGCAATTAACAAGAATTAGCTATAAACACTCTTTCAAATGAAATTTTATATCAACCCATCCTACATAAAAATAAAATTAAGCTTATAAAGTGGAGGGATTGGTTAAATGGTTCCCTCCTAACCACTGTTTGTTAGCTAA
>CAZBNS010000079.1:0-7613 GCA_964493475.1 uncultured Rhizobiaceae bacterium
AAGGATAATCTTTCCCCTCCTTGAGGGGAAATGTCCGAAGGACAAAGGGGAGCCATATCCATAATAAAATAAAACAACTATAATTAAATTCTGTTTTTGCTCTGCAAAAAAGTTTGTTAACAGCGTCTAAACCAGCAATCCAAACAACGAAAAATGTAATTGCTTGTTTTTAATAAAATAAGTAATATTTTTAAAACGAATTAAATCAATTTGTTATGTTTAGTTTTAAAAGAATGTTTGCTGTTGCCAGAAAGGAAACCATTGAAATGTTTAGGGATCCAGTAAGGGTAGTTGCAAATTTTGTCGTGCCAATACTGATTATGTTTATTTTTTCAAGTGGTTTTAATTTAGATATAAAAAAAATACCATTCGTTGTTCTGGATTTTGATAACTCGGCAGAAAGCAGACGATATTCTGACGCCTATATTAATTCTGAATATTATGATTATGTGGGAAATGTAAATTCTGAAGCTGAAGCTGAAAGACTTTTAAAACAAGGCAAGGCAAAATTTTATATAGACATACCCGCTAATTTTGCCAGACAGTTATTATCTGAGAAAGGAACTCAAATCGGCGTATTTATTGATGGAACGCTGCCATTTAGAGCTGAGAGCATCAAGGGATATGTAGCGGGAACAAATGCGGTTTATTTAAATAACAGATTAACTGAAGATTATGGAAAAACCGATGATATAACAGAGTATAAAATCAAAAGTAGATATTGGTATAATCAAGCCAGCGAAAGTAAATATACATTTGTGCCGGGTGTATTATGCGTCGTTTTAATGTCTATACCGGCCATTATGATTACTTTGTCAATTGTTAGAGAAAAGGAAATGGGAACAATTACGAATTTTTATGCTACTCCGCTAACAAAATTAGAATTTTTGCTTGGCAAACAAGTTATTTATGTTTTAATATTTTTTATAATATATTTGATTTTGGTGGGTATAATTGTATTTTTTTATGAAGTCCACCTCAAAGGCAGCTTTCTAATTCTTACGGGAACAGCTATTTTATATATTCTTGCAACTACAGCTATCGGACTATTTGTTTCATCTTTCGTAAAAAGCCAAATAGCAGGACTTTTAATAGCTGCAATCATGACGATGATTCCCGCATTTACATATTCCGGACTTTTAATTCCAATTTCAAGTCTCAACAAAAGCGGTCAATTTATGTCTATGTTGTATCCTGTATCATATTTTATGGATACAACGATTGGAGTATTTACAAAAGATGTGCCAATAAATTCATTACTGCCAAACTTTTTGTGGATTGCCTTGTTTTATGTTGCGGTTATGATGTGTTGTATTTTATTTTTAAAAAAACAAGAGAAGTAATATGCCAAAATCAATCTTTATTTGCCAAAATTGTGGTGCGGTTTTAAAAAAATGGTCGGGTCAATGTCCTGAATGCAATGGATGGAACACTATCACCGAGGAAAAAGAGGAAGGCGGTTTGATTACGCACAATGAAGCTATTGGCAAAATTAAAAAAGAAGATGGAAAAACTTTAATCTTTGAGAGTTTGGATAATGAAATAAAAGAATGCCCTAGGGAAATTATTGGAATTGGCGAGTTGGATAGGGTTTTGGGTGGAGGGCTTGTCAAAGGTTCTGCAGTTTTGATTGGTGGTGATCCGGGTATTGGAAAATCTACGCTATTGCTGCAAACTTTATGCTCGCTTGCTAATAAAGGTGTTTCTTGCATGTATATTTCCGGTGAAGAAAGCACAAATCAAGTTAGAATTAGGGCTGATAGATTGGGACTGAAGAAAGCGCCAATTAAACTTGCGTCTGGAACTTCTGTAAATGATATTTTGAAAAGTATTGAAAAAGAGGTTCCGCAGGTTGTGGTTATTGATTCCATACAAACCATATTTTCACCTGATATTTCCGCTTCGCCGGGGACTGTCTCACAAGTTAGAACCTGTGCGAATGAGCTTGTAGTGCTTGCTAAAAGCAAAAATATTACGATGCTAATTGTGAGCCATGTCAACAAAGACGGCCAGATTGCTGGCCCTAAGGTTTTAGAGCATATGGTTGACACAGTGCTTTATTTTGAAGGCGATAAAGATTATCAATTTAGAATAATTAGAAGCATTAAAAATAGATTTGGTGCAGCTAATGAAATTGGCGTGTTTGATATGGGAGATTCTGGACTTATGGAAATTAGCAACCCATCGGAATTATTTTTATCATCAAGACAAGATATGGTTAGCGGAAGCGCTGTTTTTGGTGGCATAGAGGGAACAAGGCCTTTGCTTGCTGAAATTCAAGCTTTGGTGGCTCCATCATTTATGCCTATGCCAAGAAGATCCGTTGTTGGTTGGGATGTTAACCGTTTGTCAATGATTATTGCTGTTTTATCCAGTCGGTTTGGCTTAAAATTATTTGATAAAGAAGTTTATCTTAATGTTGTTGGCGGATTGAAAATAGATGAACCCGGAGCAGATTTAGCTGTAGCCCTCGCATTAATTTCGGCTGTAAAAGATAAACCATTGCCAAAGGATTGCATGGTTGTTGGAGAAATTGGGCTGTCCGGTGAAGTTAGAATGGTTTCTCAAATTGAAGCTAGATTAAAAGAGGCGGAAAAACTTGGGTTTACAAAAGCTATTGTTCCAGAAGGAATTTATAATATTAAGCAGTTTAAAAAAGAAAAATATAAGTTGCAGATTATAACAATTAAACATATTAGAGATTTGGCTACAGCAATTTTTTAATTGTAAAATAAAAAAATAATCATATAATAAGATAGAAATGTAAATTAATGGAGTTAATATGACTGATACTGCTGTTGGAATTGAACTAGGTATGGTTGCACAGACTAGGAAAGGAGTCGATTCTGAGGGAAACGGTGGAACTGCGGGAAATGCTGTAGAGAGTGTAGAAGCTACTTCTCAGCAGGAGATTGATAGACTTGAGTTAGAAAAGCAAAAAAAACGACAGCAACCAGAGTCTATAGAAGCTGAAAAATCAAAAGATAAAGGAGAAATGAGCGAAATTTCCAGAAGGTTATGGTATGGAATATTTTTAACTTGTGGTCTTTTGATGCTTCCTAATTTTCCAGGAACTGCGTTTTTAATATTGCCTATGCAGGTTGCTGGTTTTGCTATGATACCATTAAATAAAAGAGAAGTAAAATCTATAGCTGGAAACAGATGTCCTAGAGATTTTTTACTCACTCCTGAGGGAGACAAAAGTGATGATGCCGCATTTCATAGTGGAAAAGGGACTGGCACTTCTCAAGCAGGTAATAGAGATGCTGATATTGATCTTGATGTAGGAGCAGCAACATTACCAGAAATACCTATTGATTTTGGTGTTGGCGGAGCTGCTAGTAGTCCTGGGTCGCAGGTAAAAAAGGTTAGTGCTGATGAGCTTAAAGCATTTTTAAAAGAAAAAGGTGGTGAACTTGGAGCTGATGTAGAAAGGTTTATTGACGAAAATGAAAGAGGTGCAAATAAAGGAGTTTCGGCAGAGCAGATTCGTCAATTTTGTAAAGAATATTCGGAAGCATTAGATCCAAAAACAAAAACAGCTTTAGAAGGAATGGCTAAAAATCTTGAAGGTCCTGAAAGACCTGTTCATGCTACTAAAATACGATCAAAAGGTGGGGCTTCTAGAACTCATTGACTCTAGGTAATGCTAAAATACTGAATTGCCTATGTTTACAGTTCTCCTTGTGAACGTATTGTTGCATAGTTTTTAGTAGAAACATTATAGTATCATTTGTTTAATTAGAAAAAACAATAATTTCTTGAGTTTAAAAAAAGTTTTCTTATTGTTTTTAGCATAGGTATTTAATTATATTTTATGATAATTGATATAGTTGCAAAAAATACAATCGCAAAATTTTCTGGAGACAAAGAGAAATTTTTAAAAAAATTTCAGCAATTATATCACCTAGAAATACTTAGGCCATCATTGAATTTAATTGTATCAAAATGTAAAAATAGACAGGCTAATTTTGTGGTAGAACCATTGAAAAATTGGGATAGATGTGTCGGACATTGTCAAACAAAGGGATTTTTTGAAAGAATTGGAGATATATTTTCAAAAAATCTAACCCACACGATAAATATAAAAACAATTGAATGTGGCATAATCATGCACGAGATTGCTCATGCAATTGAAAAAACAAGTTTAATTGACTTAAATAGCGATTTTAGAAAAGTTTTAGGACTTGATATGAATGGCAAAAGGTCAAGTAATTTGCAAGTGGTGTCAATGGTTGAAAATATTATGAAAAACGAACTTAAGTCATATAAATTACACAACATAATGGAGGAATTCTTCGCAAGATATTTTGAAATGCTGGCTATGTCTTATGAGGTTGATGGCTTTGCAAAATACCAATTTAAATATGAAGATATTATTTTTTATTTCCAAAATACTACATTGTGGGTTCAAAATTATTTTAATCCTTTAATATTAAAATTAATAGATAGCGAAGTTGAGAGGGAATCAAAAAAATTTGTAGAAACTTTACGGCCGTATAAAAAAAATTGGGGAGATGATGTTAAAGACACACATTATAATTTTGATGAAAGCGGAAAAAAGAATTGGGCGTCTGGCACAAAATCAACAAATAGATGGGCTGGTTTAAATGAGGCGATTGATACAATTGGAAGCGATTATTTAAAAATAAAAGAAGATAAGGATTAGTTTGTTTCAATTTGGTCTATGGTGTAGCTCCCCTTTGTCGCAATGCGACAAAGGGGAGCTATACCATAAATTAAATTAAAAACAAAAACTAAACAACAAAATTAATCAGCTTATTAGGAACCACAATCACCTTTTTAATATCTTTTCCCTCCAAGTGTCGTTTTGTATTTGCTTCATTCTTTGCTGCATTTTCAACATCTTCCTTGCTCAAATCTTTGGCTATTTTTACTTCGCCCCTCAATTTTCCATTAACTTGAATAGCAATAATGATTTCATTATCAACAGTCAAAGTCTCATTGTATTCCGGCCAGCCTTTTTTATCAAGCATTTGCCCCTTTCCCAAGAATTGATTTAATTCCTCACTAATATGCGGAGTAAATGGAGCAATCATCTTAACAAAATCAACTATTGCATTATATTTAATAACCTTTTCTTCATCAGTCTGCGGATTAAATTTTTCAATAGCATTGGAAAATTCCCTGAGCCTTGCGATAGCCTTATTGAACTCAAGATTTTCAAGATATGCTGTTATGTCTTTGATAGCCTTATGCTGATCTTTTAATAAATCATTAACCAAGCTTGTATTTATTGATTTTAACTTGTTAATATCATTATCCTCAACGAAATTAACGACCAATTTCCATATTCTGTTTACATATTTCCAACAGCCCTCTATGCTATCAGTAGTCCATTCAGATTCTTTTTCTGCAGGTGTATCAGACAAAACGCAAAGTCTGCAAGCATCAGCGCCATAATCTTCAAGCGCTCCGCCGACATTCACAACGTTGCATTTTGATTTACTCATTTTAATGACGCCTTCGCAATAAACTTCTTCGTTGGTATTTATATTAAAATACTTGCCATTTTCTTCTTTAACATCCCAGGGGTATAGCCACTCTCCTTTCTTGTTTTTGTAAGCTTTATGGCACAACATACCTTGATTAAACAACCGTTTTGCTGGTTCTCTTATAGATTTACTCAAATAACCCAAATCACTCATAACTTTAGTTAAAAGTCTAGCAAAAATCAAATGTCCCGTAGCATGCTCAATGCCACCGGTATATTGATCTATCGGCAATAATTCATTGCATAATTCAGTATTTATCGGTCTATTTTTATCCAAATCTACAAATCTCATAAAATACCAAGACGAATCCATAAATGTATCCATAGTGTCAGTTTCCCTAATCGCAGGCCTATTGCATATCGGACAAACCGTATTTTTCCAAGTTGGATGATTAGCCAAAGGATTACCCTTTCCATCAAATACAACGTCTCGTGGCAATTTTACCGGCAAATCAGTTGCAGGAACAGTGCCGCAATGCTCACAATGAACCATTGGAATAGGACATCCCCAATACCTTTGCCTTGAAATGCACCAGTCTCTCAATCTATAATTAATTTTTCTTTCACCGATACCAAGAGCCTCAATTTTTTCAATAGCTTTCATTTTAGCTTCTTTAGTTGCAAGACCATTTAAAAAATCAGAGTTAATTGCAACACCATCTTCCTCAAACGGCAATTCAACTTTGGAATTATCAGCTAGAGCAACAACTTGCTTAATTGGCAAATTATATTTTTTTGCAAATTCATAATCTCTTGCATCATGCGCAGGACAAGCAAAAACCGCCCCAGTTCCATAATCCATCAAAATAAAATTCGCAATCCAAACTGGCAACTTCCAATTTTTGTCAAAAGGATGTTCCACATATAAACCGGTAAAGACACCCTTCTTTTCCATGGTTTCAATAGTCTTTTCATCAACTGTAGTTTTTTTGCACTCCTCAACAAAATCAGCAATTTCTTTATTATTTTTTGCTAACTCAAGAGCTATTGTGTGATCCGCAGATAATCCAATAAAACTCGCACCGAAAAGAGTATCCGGACGAGTCGTATAAACTTGAATGCTTTCATTTTTATCAACAACCCTAAAGTCAATCAAAGCACCCTCGCTTTTCCCAATCCAATTGTCCTGCATAACCCTAATCTTTTCAGGCCAGCCATCCAAAGAGCCATTTTTTATACCTTGAAGCATTTCTTCCGCATAATCCGTAATCTTCACAAACCACTGCGTCATCTTTTTCTTCTCAACAACAGCATCACTTCTCCAACCCCTACCATTTATAACTTGATCATTCGCCAAAACCGTTTTATCCACGGGATCCCAATTTACATAGCTTTCTTTTCTATAAACCAGCCCCTTTTTATACATATCTATAAATATTTGCTGCTGGAAACCTTGATAATCTTCATCGCAAGTCGCAAAAGTTTTGGAATCATCAAGCGACAAACCGCATTTTTCCATAGACTCCACTATTTTAGCCAGATTTTGATACGTCCAATCAGACGGATGAATTCCCCTTTTTATTGCGGCATTTTCAGCAGGAAGTCCAAACGCATCAGCACCTGTAGGGTGCAAAACATTAAACCCCTGCAGCCTTTTAAACCTAGCATTCACATCACAAATACTATAATTTTTTAAATGTCCCAGATGCATATCCCCAGAAGGATACAAAAACATTGACAAGGCGTAATATGATTTTCTATTTTTATCCTTCTTAAACTCAAAAGTTTTATTGTCTTTCCAAAATTTTTGCCACTTTTTCTCAATTAATTTGTGGTTATAATTTTCAATATTTTTCACGAGAGCACAAAATTATTAATTACGATGCCCAATAGTATACTAAAAATTTTATTTGTAAATTATTTTTTAAAGAAGTGTACATCCTCACATAATTTAAAATTATTCTTGATAAGTTTAAAAAATAGAATATAACACTAAGATAATAATTATAATAATAAAAAAATATAGGTAAAATATGCATATTGATAATATTTCAAAAGATTCAAGAGTTTCAGGCGGGTCAAGAATTTTAGGCAGGTCAGAAATTTTAAATGGCTCCAAGATTGTAGGAACAACTATATTGGCGGGCTCTGTTAACGG